>JAKPTX010000200.1 GCA_029570835.1 Bacteroidota bacterium | reverse complement strand
TGATTTGTTTGAAAAAATGGGTTGCGTAAAATTGCACATCTTAGACCAACAGTATAAAAACACTGAATTAAAGGTTAGTTGCGTAAAAAAAGAACTGACCTTAAAGAATAGTGCGGGAAATGGACGTAAGGCGATACTTGTGATTTTGGTGGATCCGGATGGGAGGAGTTTTACTGATTTTGAAGACGCAGAAGGCAATTTGATAAAACACATAGAAGATGGTTCAAATGCAGTATTTAGACAAACAGGAAGTGGAACAGGATTGCATTATGCCTTTACAGGATATGATGAATCTCAAGGCGGAGAAAATACAGTTAATCTTGAAACAGCTATCCAAGAGCAACAGCAGTTGAATAATGAAAATCCTTCACTTCAACAAAATGGGAAGAATACTTATTGTAATTATGCAACTCAAAATGTAATGAAAACTGTAGCTTCCACTCCTAAAGGTATTAATGCGTTGGTTACTGGTAAGGCAAATGCAATGATCGATCAAATGCTTTCAGGTAATAATCCTAATTATATATCAGTATCTCAAGAAGAAGCAGAAGCTTATGCCGCTAAAGGAGGACTCGCAATTGTAGGCTACAGAAATCCCAATAATCAATCTTCCGGACATGTGGCTACGTTTAGTGTAGGGGATAATATAAGATTAGGCTTGATTGCTAATATTGGGACGGCAGCATATACTGGATTTAAACCATTAAATTATACTATTGCAAAATCCAAGCCCAAGAATTTTTTTATATATATTCCTGGTAATGTACTTAAATTATTCACGGTTAGAGCAACAAAACTATAAAAAAAAGGAGATTTTAATATGAGAATAATAAATTTATTTTTATTGTGTTTATCTACGTTTGTAATTCATGCTCAAGATATTGAAGGCTACTGGCAATTAAATAGTCCATTATTAGCAAATTATCAAGCATATTATGATTTTTATGAAAATAATAGGTTTGTATATCGACCTGGATTATATAATGGCTTATGCAGAGTTTTTGCCATAAGTGGAAAATATGAGATAAAAGGTGACTCTATTTATTTTACTGTTTCATACATTGATGAATGTGTAGGAGGCTCCATAAAACGCAGATCGACAAGTGCTGATAAGAGGTCGGAAATGGAGCTTTATTGGATAACATCTGAAAAATTTGATTACCGCCCCATTCCTTCAACTAGTAACTATTGGGAGTTAACCAACTATAAAACTCAAAGAATAACGTTCGAAAATCCTGGAACATGGTCAGCAAGTTTTAGACATTATAAGGATCCGGAACAAGAATTTATCGAAATTGACAAGGATAAATTTTACTATATCCCAGGTTGTGATGAATTTGGAGAACAAGAAGAATAGGTTTTTTAATACTGAATTCTAATTACTCCCAAGGTAAAAGAAACAATGGCGGAAAATATGGTGCAATTCCAATTAAATAATATAAAAAAGATGGATGTAACTATAAATGATGTAAATGTATGGTATTAAGAGTGAAATTGATAATATTATGTTTTTTTGCTGTTTGTACATTTTGCTACTCTCAGTGTCAATTTGGTAAAAAAAATGAAAAACAAGTGAAAAATATTGATTCTTCTTCTATTATTAATACAATATGGGTGTATAATGTTGCAGATAGTTGCCAAGATTATCTTTTATTTAAAAATAGTACGGAATACGAGAATTATTCTTGTGAAAAAGGCGATACTATTTGGGGTATTTATACTATAGAGGATAATATTATAACATTATTTGAGCAAAAAAGTGCATATGAAGAAAATTTTCCAATAGATTCTGAACATAGAAAACACCTTTTTATATGGAAATTGCAAATTAGAGGAAAAGAATTGATATACTTAAAGTCATGGCAAAAAATTGCACCAGGAGAATGGATAGAATTTCATGTTCCTGAATTTTATATTCTTACAAAAAAAGGATAGTTATAAATTGTTGCTTAAATTACGAAAGCGAATGTGCATCTTCCTGCTGATAATTTCCGATTGTGATTCTTTACATGACGGCGAGGTAGGTCCCCTTTTGAAAAAAACACTACTTTCCCCAAGGTCTCAAGTTTCCGAGTGGGGAAATAAAAAAACCTAAAAGGGAAATCTATGCTGCCCCCCAATTATTTAAAATACAAAAAGGAAAAAGAAAAAATTAGAATAGAAAGTATTGATAATAACATGGTAGAAAATTACGTTTAATATCTATCTCAAACAATGGTGTAATGCAGGAAATTGATTATACTTTTGATGCTGTGAATAATATTACCGGAATAAGTAATGCTGCGGGGGTATTAAATAATGGATTAGGTGGAACTTATAATCATAACTATTCGTATGATAATAGCTATAGGTTGATTTCTTCCAATGGTTTGTGGAATAACAATAATAATTCGCTAGATTATCAATTAAATTTAGTTTACTCTAGGGATGGGCGAATCTTAACTAAAACCCAGTCTGCAACAACTTTGACTGGAGGAATGCTATCTAATTTCTCGTATGACAATGAATATAAGTATAATACAAAACAACCTCATACGGTAAAGGAAGTTTTTGATGTTCAAAATCATGGGAATCAACATTTTAATTGGGATGCTAATGGGAATTTGATATTTCATAAAACGCAATTTCCAGTAGATAACATAAGGAGTTTATGTTGGGATGAGGAGAATCGATTAATGGCGGTAGGAGACAATAATTATACTTCTTACTATCAGTATGATAATAGTGGAGAAAGAACCTACAAATTAACAGGTAAAAACACACTAATGAATATTAATGGAAGGTGGGTAAATTTTGCTACTATGGATAATCCAACCCTATACACTAGTGCCTATTTAGTAGCAGGAGTACAAGGTTATACAAAGCACTATTATGCCGGCAGTGAGCGGGTTTCAAGTGCGATTGGATTAGGGGGATTGGAAAATATCAATGATCCATTGCCTATTGAATTTGGTGGAAGTTGGGATGAGAAAAGTGGTTCTTTAATGGAAGAAATGAACAGAATCATAGTTGAATGTCTTAAAAATGACTATAATATTGCAACCTCATTACACTTTCTACACGGCATGACATCCCCTACTGCCGGTACAATGGACCGTTACTTCTACCACCCCGACCATTTGGGTAGCAGTGTTTCGACTCCGCTCAACAACCACAGGATAACTGACGGTAGCGGCAATGCAATACAGCATTTACACTATTTGCCCTTTGGTGAGGATTGGGTTGACCAGCGGAATGGTTCCTGGAGTGCTCCTTACACCTTCTCCGGCAAAGAGAAAGATGTGGAAACAGGATATTCCTATTTTGGTGCCAGGTATTATGATTCCGGCTTGAGCATTTGGCTGAGCGTTGACCCGCTGAGTGATAAGTACCCTAACCTAACACCGTATGCATATTGTGCGAATAATCCGGTCATTCTGGTGGATCCGGATGGGAGGGAGGTGGAGTGGCATCCAGATGGCAATGGAAATTTAATAGCTGATAAAGGCGATAATTACGAAACATTATGTGAGTATCTTTCTACAATTTATGGAGGTTTGGAAAATATTCCAGGTGGTGAATTGTTACGATACAAATTCCAACTAAGTGCCTATAAAGGTCTTGATATTGAAGGGATATCTCTAAAATCTACTAATGGTACATTTGATAATTTAGTTGGGAAATATCTTGTAACAAAATCTAGGGAATTTGAATATTGGGGAGAAAGGGAATCATGTTCTCCAACTACTTTTAATCGAGTAAGATTGGCTGTTAAATACGTTTATGGCAAAGATTTGTTAGGCAAAGAATTAATCAATAATCCAATATATGCTAGTTGGAATGGAATTTTACAAAAAGGATATCCATTATGGGGTTCTCCTTTGATTGAGTACTTGGGGTTGGGGATATTAGTAAATGAAAATAATTTTAGTAATGGATTAAAGCCTGGAGCTGTGTTAGGATTACAAGGTAAATCAGGTGGTCATTCTGTAATATTTCTTGGATATAAAGAAGATGGATCAGGTATAATTGAATGGGGGAATGTTGGAATCCGTGAAAGATTATACAGTGAAAACGGTTTTTATAGTAAAAAGATAAAAAGAGCAGCAAATTTTAGATGAAAAAGATACTAATTTTATTAAATTTCATATTATTTACCTTTTCATTGTTGGGACAATCAAGAATTGTCATTTCTGAGTATTTATTAAATCAAACAGATAAATCCATACAATGGACCATCAATGGTCTGACTTTTACTCCATCTGATAAAGAGGTAATTATATATCCACATATGCATGGTTTCGATACAATTTATTTTCAACAAACAAAATTATCAGAAACTTTATATGATACTATTTTCACTAAGATCCCGAATGGTGTTGAATTGGTTCTAAAAATTGGATGTTGTGATGATATGTTTGATCTTGTTACAAAGGAAAATTACGATGAAAGAGCACTTTTATTCAAAATTAACCCTTCATTAGATTTTGATTCACTTGATATGTCACTTCTACAATATGGAAAAATAAAATTTGAGATTTTAAATAAACCTGCCTCTGATACACTGATTTGTTCTTTTGCAGGATTAGTCAGTATTGGTCAAATGATAAGTGTGGAAAAGGAATATGGATGGGTAATCCCATGCAAAACTGGTTACAGAGATAATATTATTGATATTTACATTATTAAACTGGATTCGACTATCGTTTTTGAAGCTATCGATTTTGAAAGTTTTGAATGTCTCAAAGGTATTGATCTTGTTGAATGGCAAATTGATAAATGGCCAATAAATCAGGAAATTATAGTGAAAAAGTTCGGGTTACGTCTTTTTAATAATGAAAAAGTTATTATACAAATGGATTATTTTACTCGCGATTTAAAATTAATTTTTGATAAATAATAACCACTAAAGAAATCTCTCTTCTCTTTTCAATACCGTTGCTCATTAAATTACTATCAATAATTCTAAAATTTCAATCATGTCACCCCTTCGGGGTTGTTTTGAAGTAAGAAGTATGAAATTAGAAGTATGAAATCTATTTAAAAATATAAACACCTGATATTCAAACAATTCTAAATTCTAAATTTATGATCCCGTAATTCGTAATTCGTAATTAAATTTCGCCTTCCGCCTTTCGACTTTTATATTTATCTTTGCAGTATCAAATATAATGATAAAAAGGCAAACCCGATAGTAAAACACCTTTTTAATATGAAATATGTTATAATTATTTTGATTTTTTTGTATAATTTCGATGCTTTTTCACAAAATAAAGCAGTCATTGATTCAATATATTCATGTCAAATAATAAATGATGATTTTAAAAAAATTATAGATCAGTTTTTTGTCTATGAAGATTCGGTTTGGGGTTATAACCAATATAATAAAGTTTTCCCTATAACATTGGAAACTGTCAATGAATATGAAATAGAAAACTTAGATTCTATAACAGGGGTGAACCATCTTTTCTGTTTATTAAGTGGCTATAAGAAAACAACATTTAAATTTTTTTATTCATCTGATCGGGAAAACCCGACAATCTATTACGTTACCAATTACAAAAATAGAAAAATAGTTTTTCTTTTAGATCGAAATGCAATACCTTTTATTGAGTGTATAGTAAAACCAGACAATAAAGTTGCTGTTAAAATGTTTCCTATCGAAATGAATAAACCCCGAAGAAGATATGCTAAAGAACGTAGATCATATCTTAAATTTTCTTTTAATGAAAATTGTGAATTTTCTTCGAAATTATATTGGAAAAATTATAAAAATGTTCCACTCGAATTAAGAATCTATTAGTTTTTAAATTCCGGAGAATTAAATAAATATAGCTCTTATGGAAGATTAGGGAATAGAGATATTCATCTGCTCAAGTATAACTAGCTAAACAAGACACTGTCCAATATTTTGTGTAAATGGAAAACTACAGGAAAGAAACTCTTGTAGTTTTTTTCTTTTTCAACCCCTCATGAGGCTGTGGGAGGGGATTAAAAAAGAAAAAAACATGATTAGTAATAAAATAATAGCTAATTTTGTAAAAACATTTATTTATGGACATTCCAAAAGAATTATTAAGCGAAGAATTTTTGTCACAATTTAAGACAGAAGAAGATGTGAGTAACTTTCTCACCAAATTACATGCCCGCGTATTGGAACAAATGCTTGAGGGAGAACTTGATGCTCATTTAGGCTATAAGAAGCATTCACCTGAAGGCAATAACAGTGGCAACTCTCGTAACGGTAAGTATCCAAAGAAGATACAAACCCATTACGGAGAATCTGTCATAGATGTACCCCGCGACCGTTGTGGTGATTTTGAACCTGTTGTCGTACCCAAACATCAAAGTCGCGGCTTATCTATTGAAAAGCTGGTTATCTCTCTATATGCCAAGGGAATGAGTGTTTCGGATATTGAAGAAGAGATGAGAGAGATTTATGGTATTACTCTTTCTACATCCTCCATATCCATTATAACCAATAAAGTAACTCAGGCAGCAATAGAATGGCAGAACCGTCCGCTGGAAAGTGTATATCTCATCGTTTGGATGGATGGTATTGTCTTCAAGGTCAGAGATCAAGGTAAAGTAGTTAATAAAACCGTTTATCTTTGTGTTGGCTTAAATAGAGAAGGTCTCAAAGAGGTTTTGGGTATGTGGATAGGCAATAATGAGAGTGCCGCTTATTGGACTGGTGTACTAACAGATTTGAGAGCTCGTGGTGTGGAGGATATTTTGATTACCGTGACAGATAACTTAAGTGGGTTTACCGAATCCATAAGAGCTGTTTTCCCTAATGCAGCTAATCAAATTTGCGTTGTTCATCAAATCCGGAACTCGTGCAAATACGTTGTTTGGAAAGAAAAAAAGAGTTTTTCAAGCGATTTAAAAAAGATATACAAAGCCCCAACAAAAGAGTTAGCAGCCTTAGAATTGGATGCTTTTGAAGAGAAATGGGGCAAAAAATATCCTCATGCCGTTCGTTCTTGGCGAATAAATTGGGATGAATTAACAACTTTTTTTGACTTTCCGGTGGAAATCAGAAGTATAATTTATACTACCAATCTGATTGAAAATCTTAATGGAAAAATAAGAAAATACACTAGAAATAGGCTCTCATTTCCTCATGACGACGCATTGAAGAAGGCTCTATATCTAGCCATTTCAGAAATAGAAAAAAAATGGCATAGACCTGTTTTTAACTGGGGAATGGTTTTTAACCAATTTATTAATATCTTTGCAGACAGAATGAGAACTTAAAAAACACACTGTTTTCCATTTACACAAAATAATGGATACTCCCCTAAACAAATCACAATGTGTTGAATGTCAAGATATTATCTCCTAAAATAGCTAAATAAATAATTCTAAATTCTAAACTCTAAATTCTAAATTTAAGAATCGTAATTCGTAATTCGTAATTCGTAATTCGTAATTGGATTCCGCCTTCCGCCTTCCGATTTCCGCCTTCTTTTTATTCTTTTTCTTTGTACTTGGTCCGTATGATCTCTTCAAAGGTTTTTTGTTGGCGGATTGCCTCTTTGAGTGATAGGTGATATTGATCGGCATTCGCCAGGAATCGGTTGAGAAACAAGACTTCAGGGTCAAGTGGATAATCCGGAGCCAGTTTCTCAATCGCATCTTCAATGAAACCCCATCCCAAACGATACAGGTTGGCATCAGTAATCATTAGTAGAATAATTTGGTGATGGAGTATATTGTTTTTTAATTGGGATGTATCCACAGTAACGTTCCAATTCCAGATATCGGGCCAGATGGTGTGATAGTAGTACCAAAAGGGGTTTTCTGAAAAAACCTGTTCTACATATCCATTGTTAAACATGCTCCAATAATAACTGTCTCCGATAGTTAATACTTTGGGTTTTACACTAAGTGAATCAGCAATAATCTCAACAATAGGGAAGTAGATCGGTTGCATGGGTAGAGGAAAGAGGAGGTTCATAGGGGGTTCCAGGTCAAAATCCAGATCTCTGTTAGTAGTTGAGACAGAATCGCCCCGGAAGTATAATTCGGGAAGCTTGATGTGACAGGTTGCTTCCAGATAATGAGTTAATGTATCGGCGGCAATCCACATTCCATAGCTACTCCAGTGTATTCCATATTGTGAGTAAAGTGGGTGCGGTGCAGTGGGTCTTAAATCTTTGAAATAGCGATTTAAGTCTAAAAAAGAGATCTGCTCCCGGGTTGCATGTTCGACAAAACTTTCATAGTTGCTATTTCCTTTGATATGAGGGTGAAAGTGATCCGGGATAGGATCAGGATTAAAACTCGCCTTTCCGGGTTCAATAACAGGTATCAAATAGATCTGATACTGATCCAACAACAGCTTTTGTAAAAAGGCAAGATGTTGGATCCTTTTTTGCATTACGGAATCCCCAACAAAATTGTGTCCTAAATATTCGGTAATGTATATTTCTTCGTAAAAGTAGTTGTTTTCCCCCAATACCAACTTGTAAGTCTTACTCTTTTGAAAAAAACGAAACAGAAGCTCATTATGGGCACGAACCCAGTAGTTACTGAACGCGACCCCCCTTTTACAATTTTTTTCAAATAAATCTTGAAATTGACCCTCCAAAACATTACGTAAAGTCAGTGCTTCTATTGAAAGATGAGGCGTTTCAACATTGAACAGAGCAGGTCCCTTCCAGGCTTTTACTCCGGAAAAGAGAAGCGGGGAGAGGAGTATAAAGAAAAGAACTCCCCACAGAATCAAAGATCCTCTGCTTTGTTTTGTTTTTTTCTCTTTCTTTTCTTCTTCTTTCATTTTTACTAAAATCTAAAATAGATAAATGGATTGAATTCGCCTGCTAACAGTGCACCGCCTGATAGAATGAAGAGGATTACTGCAAAGAAAGCGTAAATAGCCAGTTTTTGCCACTTTTGGTTAGGATTATAGAGTTGATATTGGAAGTTTTCAATCTTTTTAAAGTAACCCATCAATGAGAAGATAGCGGCGCAAATCAGGATAAAAATATAGTGAGAGTCAAAATGAAACTCATCGATTCGATTATCCCAACAGAATAGTTTGCGATAAAACTGCATAGCGTAGGAGATGGAATCGGAACGGAAGAGTACCCATCCCATGATGGCTACAAACAGTGTTAAGACTGTTGCGGGAAACTTTCCGATTTTTTTCAAAAAGCGGGAAAAAAAGAGGCGATCAGCAACTAAAAAGATCCCGTGATAGATTCCCCAGGCGACAAATGTCCAGGCTGCCCCATGCCAGAAACCGGAGATGAGGAACACGATAATAAGGTTGAGATAGCTTCTCATGACAGGCACCCGGTTTCCTCCCAAAGGGATATAGAGATAATCTTTCATCCATTTTCCCAAGGTTATATGCCAACGTCTCCAAAATTCGGAGATGGATTGTGAAATATAGGGGAAATTGAAGTTTTCGGGAAACTCATAACCCATCATTTTCCCCATTCCCAAGGCCATATCACTGTATCCGGAAAAATCAAAATAGATCTGGAAACTATATCCTATGATTGCAATCCAGGCGGTAGAGCTGGAAAAGGAGTCGGGGGTGAGTGCAAAGATAGCATCAACCTGTTCAGCTAAAAAGTTGGCAATCAGTACTTTCTTCGCTAATCCAATCATAAAACGAACAAATCCAACTGTTCTGTTGTTGAAAGAGTTATTAGCAGAACGATCAAAAAGTTGATGTTCAATCTCCTTGAATCGGACAATAGGACCGGCAATAAGCTGGGGAAACATTAAAATGTAGAGCGCGTAGTTAAAGATTGATTTGAGAGGTGCTCCATCACCACGGTAAACGTCTATAGAATAAGACATTTTTTGAAAAGTAAAGAAGGATATTCCGATGGGTAATGCCACTTTTTTCCAACTGATTGGAACAAAAGAGAAGAGGGAAGAGATATGATTAATATTATCAACGAAGAAATTGGCATATTTGAAATAGAGCAGGAAAGAGACATTCAGGACCAGTGAGGCGACCAACCATCTTGTTCGTATTACGCCAACAGTACTGCTCATCCGTTTTATAATGTAAAAATCAACAAATAGAGATAAGAGTACAATTAGAATAAACTCCGGAGCTCCCCAGGAGTAAAAGAGAATACTGGCAATTAATAGAAAAATATTCTGTCCTTTATGGGGTAGGAGATAGTAGATCACCAAAAAGAGAGGCAGAAAATAGAATAGAAAAAGAGGAGTGGCAAAAACCATAAAAAGTGAACTTGGATGCTATTTTTTGATAACTTTAATAATTTGAGAATGAAATTGATCGGAGAAAATTTTTATAAAATAGGTTCCAGCGGAGAGATTCCCAAGAGAGAGGGAGGCTTTATCATTTCGAATCATTTGTGAAGAGAGCAATTTCCCAAGCAGATCATAGAGTTCAATTCGATCAATTGAGTATTCCGAAGTGAGAGATTCAATTGTAATCTGACCGTCAGTGGGATTGGGATAGAGGATAAATTGTTGAGTAACATTATATTCCTGAATTCCAACACCGGAAACCACTTTCATAGCTATAGGGATTTCAATCAGGTTACCATCCTGAACCTGGATTTTGAGGGTAGCGTAATATGTTTTATTGACTGTTTTGTGGTTGGCATCGAAGTGGAGTGTGACCACTTTGGATTGTAAGGCGTTGACACTTCCACGTGGGAAATTGATATTGCACCAGTTGGCCGGATATCCGTTGGTGTCAATAATGACACAGTTAAACAGGGCAAGAGTCGGAGTAACAGAGCTCAAGATAAAAGTGGTATCCAACGTGGTTCCGTATGGCAGTTCAATGTAGAACTGGCTAATATCAGCTTCTAACTCAGGGGTATAGGTGGTCGTATCCGGGAAGCAGATATCATCGATGTATCCTTTGTCATCGCCTCTACTAACGGAATAATCTTTTACGTATATCCAGGAGAATTGGTGATATCCTGCAGTGATGGGGTAACTTACTTCTTGCCAGTTCTGAGTTCCACTCCATTGATCCATCAACTCATTGTCGATATAAAAACGTAAAAAGTCGTAATTGGCTTCTGAAGAGACCTTTTTGCGAAACGTGATTTCACCATCAACAAGAACATGTTTATTGATTTGGAGCGTACTATATTGATTGTGTGTGATATCTCCCGATTTAGCGGAAACTAACCCTTCACCGGGTACGACTTCGGTTGTAGTCCACGGTATGTCAGGCGAAATTGCATAAGAGGGAATACCTGATTCAAAAGTAAGACATGGATTATGACCCAAAATAGTAATTACATCAGTTTTGAAATAATTGTTATCGATATAAATATCGAGCAGTGCATCCACTGTAGTTTCCGGAATGAAACTGTTGTCAACAGAGACCAAAAAAGGAACTGCTTTTAGTTCATCCTGAATCAAAGAGTCAATGATAACCGGAGGTGAGTATACGGAGAGTTCCGGTTCTAAAAATCGGAGTACAAATCTAAGGTTTTGGAGATCAAAACTGCTGTTATTTTTTACTTTAATGGTCAAATTAAGATTCTCATCGGGATCCAATAGGTTATTATTCCCATCATAGACAGCATAGTTGACAGCTGATACATTTTTCCCATGTACGTAATAATGATGTGTTCCTTCTGTGTTGATATTACTGCTGTTGGTGATGAAGGATAGCAGTTCCAGAATATGTTGATCCGGGGCAAGGGGATCTACCACAAAACGGATGGCATTATTGAGGATATACTCGTTGCCGGGAGCGATATATCCAAAATATTCGGTGCTGTCAACAAAGTGTACCAGGTGGTCAGCAGAACTGAAATACAATATTGATTGTTCCAAGCCAATCTGATCCACATTCTTAATTGATATGGAGAGCGAAACGGTATCACCCGATCTAATAACACCTTCTACCGGGCTATTTACGGTGATATTGGTAATGAGCAGCGATGATCCGTAAAGACTGGAAAAATTAATAATTTTATTGGTTTTAACCTCATTATTATCGAAACAAGTAATTGCCAAAGGGGTTGGCTCCATGGCTATCTCCAGCCTTCCTTTGAGTCTTCCATCTCTAGTTAGGTGGATGTGGTCTATTTTTGGGGGCGGAGTCAACCTAAAGTTTCGCCCGGAACACTGACTGGCTGAGATTTGGGAAACGGGAGTCTCCTGAAATAGATTGACATCCCCTCTGGAGAGTACCGATAGAAAATTGGTTCCGGTATAGTTCATATTTCCATAATAGAATTCGATGGTGCCATCATCGAACAGTTGTAATGCAAACCGAACAGATTGACTGGCTTGTCCTTTGATTTGTCCTACAAATGAAAGTTTTAAAGAGTGTGGTGTACTTTCTTTTAGGAGGGAAGTGAGTACCAGATCTCCCCTAAAAGGTCCGATAAAACGAGTTGTTTTAACTTGATAATCTGCGTTAATCAGGAAAGGCCAATTGTAGGTATTGTGTTTGAAAGTGATGTATCCATCTGCATAAACGTAAATTTCAGAGTATTCACTTTCAAAGCAGGGAAAAGAAAAGGGGAGTTCGACGAGGGTATAACCCTGATCCATATCGGATAAAGGTACCGATAATCCCTGATGAGGGGGGTAGGGTGCACTAAACTCTTCTATTTCATACTCTTGGGTGAACTCCCATCTGTAGGGGGGGAGCCCACCGGAAGCTTGCAGAGGAATCTCAAACTCTTCAAAAGCTGCCGTTTCAACCTGATCTGTGAGAATAGTGGGTTTGGTGAAGTTAACCGCTCTCTGAACCTTGAGATAGGTGGTACTATTATTAGCAATGGGTATATTTTGTGAAGGGTGCGAGATCTCTTCCTGCCCCCCATTTGTATAATCAATTAAAGAAAAAGAAACAATCTGACCATTACCTGTACCATAAAGATCTGCTTCGGTAACTCCCAAAAAGAAAAGATATGGAGTGTTAGGGTCCATCTGATTGAGTAGCGGTGTAACATCCAATCCCAGCTCCAGAGTTTTATCAGCTTCGGTAGTTCCACCTTGCATGTAATTTGCGCCTCCCTGAAAGTTAAATACGTTAAAATCGATGGTTTTGCTGGGTGAGTCAGCATTTAGATCAGGATTGATTCCTGCAGTCAAGCGAATCTGGTTTCTTTGATTATGCCTAATAGTTATCTTGTAGGTCAATTGAGGAAATACTTCATCCCTTACTTGAACCACATACACACAAGCATTCCAAATACCTTCATTTTCAAGATGTGTCTCTGCTAACTTTTTGTATGGTAAGTAGCAAAATCCCTGATCGCCCCATGTAGTGCCGAAAGTGTTACAAAAGATTACTCCTCCAATTTCCCAATCGCGTACATCCACAACCCCATCTCCATTGATATCCAGATGATTAGTGTATATTCCATCCCCATTATAATCATATCGTATGGAATCATTGTATCCTACAATGGTTTGGGAGTGGTTGACACTGGTGCTGAATTGAACCATCACTGCTTTACCGGCTTCAGGAGTTCCCTGAGGTAAAGTACCGTTTGGAGACTGGTGTCTGCAGTAAAAGTTAGCACATCCCCCTCTAATATCATCGGAACAGTGGTTTGCTATCCAATGTTTTAAGGTGTTAATTCCTTCTTCAGTATGTGTAGGGATGGCGTACATCTCCACAATGCGGTTTTGCATTCCACGGTAATATTTATCATACCCTGAGAGCCATTTTTTTTCTCCTCCTTCAAAATAACTGGTTCCCCAATCCGGAGTGAAAGGAGAGCCGGCAGTACGAATTACTTGCCATGTATCCATGAAACTGACCCCTCTGTTGGTTCCACTATTACAGAAGTTCCAGGCAAAGTGAGAAGGAATATGGTATTTGTTGTAGGGCGTGTCATAAAGGAGGGGGCGATTTCTTCGAACAGCTAATTCGTATGAAAAAAGGTAAGTTAGTGAGCTGGCTTGTGCACATTCCAGTGCTACCTGGTAGAATATATATGGAAAAAAATGGGATTGCGCATTGTTTACATAAGAAGGAATAGGCTGGTTAAGTTGACGTTGATCTATATTTAAAACGGGTACAGATTTCAGAAATTGTTCATCTCTCTCAAGAAACCAATTAGGGGATGCCTCATAGAGAGAATCTAAATGAAGGGTCTCTAGTGTAATTTGTGCCTTTATCTGATGGGAAATAAATGTCAGAATAAAAAGAAAAAGGTATTGCTGTTTTTTCATAAACTGCCCTTATTAATTGCAAACTGCAAATGTATATTTTTTTTTGACATCTACCTCTTTTATTTTTTGATTTATGTCGATTATTTTATGTATGTTTGCAAATTATATAAATCTGAAATATATTACTAATTTTTTAACAGGTAAACCTATGAAGAATGTTAAGCAACTAGTTGATCAATTAAATCTTAAGGTGTTTTGTGGAGAAGAACACTTGGACAGAGAAATAAAAGGTGGATATGTTTCCGATCTTTTAAGTGATGTAATGGGTTTTGCAAAGGAGGGAGATGTTTGGGTAACTTTACAAACACATAAGAATGTTATTGCCATAGCTTCGTTAAAAGAGTTGGCGTGTGTTATTGTGGTTAAAGGGTTTACTCCTGATGCCGATATGTTGGAACAAGCAAAAGAGGAGGAGATCCCAATTCTGGGTACGGATCAACAAACATTTGATGTTACCGGAAAGTTATATCAATTTATTAAGTCATAAAAAAAGGGTGCAAACGCACCCTTTTTTTATTCCCATTCAATAGTTGCAGGTGGCTTTGAGCTGATATCATAAACAACACGATTTACACCCTTCACTTTGTTGATAATCTCATTAGAGATTTTGGCCAAAAAATCATAGGGTAAACGTGCCCAATCTGCGGTCATCCCGTCAGTAGATAACACTGCACGCAATGCTACCGTACTTTCATAGGTCCTTTCATCTCCCATTACTCCTACAGATTTGATTGGTAGCAAAACAGCACCTGCTTGCCACACTTCATTGTAGAGTCCTTCCTCAATCAAACCATTAATGAAGATATGATCTACTTCTTGTAGTATTTGCACCTTTTCGGGTGTGATGTCGCCCAAAATTCGCACTGCCAATCCGGGACCCGGGAAAGGATGCCGATTGAGCAATGAATCCGGAATCTGTAGATTTCTACCCACTTTCCTTACTTCATCTTTAAAGAGTAGTTTAAGTGGTTCAATGACTTTCAGATTCATCTTTTCAGGTAATCCTCCTACATTGTGGTGTGATTTAATCACCATTCCTGTAATGGACAAAGATTCAATTCTGTCAGCATAGATGGTCCCTTGTGCGAGCCATTTGATATTTTCCAGTTTGTGAGCTTCAGCATCAAAAACATCAATAAACTTTTTACCGATAATTTTTCTTTTTGCTTCCGGATCGGCTACTCCTTTGAGTGCATTGTAGAACTGTTCGGAAGCATCTACTCCAACTACGTTGAGTCCTAAAGTATGATAATTTTTTATAACGTTTTCAAACTCATTTTTGCGAAGCAATCCATTGTCAACAAAGATACAGAAAAGACGATCCCCGATAGCTTTGTGGAGTAAGGTTGCGGCTACAGTAGAGTCCACTCCGCCGGAGAGACCCAATACGACACGGTCATCACCCAGTTCTTTGCGTAATTCAATCAGTGTTGTTTCGATGAAAGAGGCCGGAGTCCAATCTTGTTTGCAGTGACAAATGTTTTTCACAAAATTATTGAGCAGGGTGCTTCCATCCTCACTATGGTAAACTTCAGGATGAAACTGTACCCCCCAAGTCTCTTCACCTTGAATGCGATAAGCCGCGATTCTTACTTCGTGAGTGCTGGCAGTGATTTGAAAATGTGGTGGTGCTGCAGTGATGGTATCTCCGTGGGACATCCACACTTGTGAGTTCAGTGGAATATTGTGCATTAAAGGATCCTCTTTTTGAATAAAGGTAAGATGAGCACGTCCAAACTCTCTGCTGCCGGCTTGTCCAACAGTACCGCTGGAGTAATGAACCAATAACTGAGCTCCATAGCAGACCCCCAGTAAAGGTAACTTTCCTCTGAAAGGGGATAGGTCCGGCTTAAAAGCTTCCTCCTGATTAACAGAAAAAGGACTTCCGGAAAGAATAACTCCTTTAATTCCATCGGTTTTCTTAGGATATTTATTATAGGGATAAATCTCACAATAGGTATTGAGCTCACGGATTCGACGTGCAATCAATTGAGTGTATTGTGATCCAAAGTCAAGGATGATAATTTTTTCAGTCATCGAGTTTTGTTTTTTTTGAATTGATAATTGATCTAATATTTTGATTTTTAACATCATAATGACAATAGTTCTCTCTGGCTCTTCCAACATAAAAACTTTGCAAAGATAGTGAGAATTTTGAATTTTAAATTTGTAGAATCTATAATTTTATCTTATTTTCTTAAAATAGAGTTCAAAATTGCAATAAAACCCTTATCTTTGCTGCTTCAAATAATTCTATTATTTAAAATTTTAAATTATAGGGACTATTAATAAAAATTGATTTTATCATGTCTGAATATTTATCGAGAAGTGTATCCAAAGTAACCACTCATCTTCTTCAAAGGATGCGTCAAGAGGGTGAAAAAATTTCCATGTTGACGGCTTATGATTATTCTACTGCAATATTATTGGATCAAGCGGGTATAGATGTAATTTTAGTGGGGGATTCTGCAGCCAATGTGATGGCAGGTTATAAAACTACCCTTCCTATTACATTAAATGAGATGATCTATCATGCTTGTTCAGTGGTTAGGGCAGTGGAGAGAGCTTTGGTTGTTGTCGATCTTCCATTCGGGACCTATCAAGGGAACTCTAAAGAGGCATTGCAGTCGGCTATTCGAATTATGAAAGAATCCGGAGCAGATGCGATTAAAATTGAGGGAGGTAAAGAGATTTCCGAGAGTGTTGATAGGATTCTTTCTGCAGGTATTCCAATAATGGGACATTTAGGGTTAATGCCACAGTCAATTAATAAATATGGGACCTATACAGTTCGGGCTACTGAAGAAAAGGAGGCTCAAAAGTTGATCAGCGATGCACTCTTATTGGAAGAGCATGGTTGCTTCGGAGTGGTGTTAGAAAAAATTCCTGCTGTTTTAGCCAAAGAGGTAACCGATGCTTTAACTATTCCCACTATTGGAATTGGTGCCGGACCACACACCAGTGGGCAAGTACTTGTTTTTCATGATATGATGGGTTATAGTCTTCAGTTTTCACCTCGCTTTCTGAGACGTTATCATAATTTTAGTAAAGAAATTGTGGAATCTGTGGGGCATTATATTAGAGATGTT
>JAKPTX010000196.1 GCA_029570835.1 Bacteroidota bacterium | reverse complement strand
GCAAGCAATGAAGGATATTTTTTGGCTTGTTTTTAAAGAGGATTTTTTTTACAAATATATTCAAGTAAAACTTATGAAAAACGCATCTTCTTCGTATAGGTTCCTAAAAGTTGCATGAACTTTTTCAGCAAACCCTAATTACTAATTACGCCTTTATAAGGAAGAAGGTAGAAGGTTCACTCGGGGTGCGACTTCAAGTTATGAACCGAGTAGTAAATTACATGAGTAGTAGTCGCGCCCCGAGTAGCCCAATTTATCCTTCAAACACTTTCGCCTTCCGCCTTCAAGATAACCCCGAAGGGGTGACATTATTGTAAATTTAGAATTTAGAAGGTAGAATTTTGAATTAATTAGAGTGTTAGTTCACTACGTAATTCGTAATTCGTAATTGATCACTCATATTCAAAAAGGTTTGGTATGGAGAGTGGGGAAATGGAACGACCAAAAAGGGAAGCCTTGTCTGCCCCCCATTTATTTTAATTTCCAAATAAGAAATAAGAAGTAAGAAGTAAGGAATTGAACTTCAATTGGTTGCGTAATTTATTCGCCTTCCGCATTCCGCATTCCGCCTTCAATATTATTGTTTTACCACTTTTAGGGTTGCCATTTCACCGGTTTCAGTTATCGCTTTTACCATGTATACACCTGCAGGAAGTTGGGCAATTTGAACTGAACCATTAATGATATCCTGCGAAATCACTTTTTGACCCACCAAATTGTATATTTCTACAGATTGGATCATCTTTTCTGAATTGAAAGTGATTATATCTTGCGTAGGATTAGGATAGCAAGAGATAGCGAATGCGTTATACTCTTCAACTGCATCTTCAGGATCCTCACTTTCACCTAGTTTTACTGCCCAACCATTGGCTCCTGATGCAGGACCGTTAGAGAATCCACCAATATAGTTTCCGTCTGATGAAATTTTGTAAGCAGCACCGTCCAATCCGGTAGCATCGATCTCATTATCTTCCAAGAAATCACTCAACAAAACCGGTGCAGTATCGGTTTCAGGATTGTAAATAAAAGGCAATCTGGTAAACATGCCATAAGTAGCAAAACCGACAACAATACCATTATCTGAGATACAGCTAAACGCAAACTCAACAGCACCCTGAGGGGCATCAAAAGTTTCAAGAGTTTGGGTACTCATATCATAAATAAAAGCTTCACCATCAGCACTTCCAACTATTTTCCCTTCATTATTAATTCCTCCTGCAACACCTTCACTGGGATCGATCACAACAATGGAACCGTCAGGCATAAAGATAGATGGCATTCTGGCACCGGTATTTAAATCTTCCACCCAACCTACTGCAATCCCTTGATTATTCACAGCATAAGCAGCTCCATACTGATATAGTGATGAGTTCATTATTCTAAACTCTTGAGTTTCAGTGTTATAAATAAATCCCCAGGATCCTAATTCCATGGTCCATCCCAATTGACCTACGACCCATTTTCCATTTTCAGAAATATCATAGAGTTCATCCTCTTCACCTAATGTGATTGTACCGGCAAGGGGTGTCCAGATCCCATTTTTTCTAACCGCTCCGATAGGATTTCCGTTACTATCCTCAATCAAACCAAACACATCTCCATTATCATTCATAGAAGAAGTTCTGATTACTCCGGTTTCAGCTGCTGTAATAGCATTGGTTGCAAAATCGTAATAACCGCACAACGAAATACCCTGTCCGGAAGAGTTGATATCCATGATAGGCGTTCCATAATCAGATAACATGTTGAATTGAACTTGAGAAAAAAGTGTTGTTCCGCTCAACAAAAGAGCAAAAAAGAATAAAAATTTAATGTGTGTTTTTTTCATCATAATATTATGTTTTTTATTTTTTTATTTGGTCGGCTAAAATAATAAAAAATTCTGAATCATTCATAAAAAAAACAGCCCCGATATGAGGGCACATACCGGGGAGTCTTTAACCATGAAAACAAAATATTACTTTTTAGCTAAAAAGTCATTAACGTGTGCTGAATCTACAATTGCATCCTTGAACGTATAAGCTCCGGTTTTTGGAGAACGTTCCATTTTTACAACGCGCGTGAATGATGCTCCACCCGCTCTTCTCAATGTTGCTACCGCTTTCTTTGCCATTGTATAATCGTTTTAAATTATTATTACTTAATTTCTTTATGTACAGTTACCCTTTTAAGATAAGGATTATATTTTTTCATTTCCAATCTTTCAGGTGTATTTTTCTTATTTTTTGTAGAAATATATCTTGACATACCGGGTACGCCACTCTCCTTTTGCTCAGTGCACTCCAGAATAATTTGCTGACGCGCTTCTTTAACTTTCTTTGACATCTCTTAGTATTATTTCTTAATAAAACTCAACTCTCTAACGAACTGCAAAAGTACTATTTTTTTTTGAATAAAATATATAAGGGGGGATTTTTTTACTCTTTTTTCTCTATCTTACTCAAAATCAATCAAATAAAAACTCTTCAATTCTACTCTTTGTTCAAAATTTGCCAAATTTTATCCTTTAACGGCGTTAAATTATAGTGCGTTGCAGCAGAAATAAAGATAGAATCTACATCTTTTGGGACTTTTCTTTTCAGTTCCTTCAACTCTTCTTCGGGAAGCAGATCCGTTTTTGTAATCACCAATATCCGATCTTTATCAATCAATTCCGGATTATACGCTTCCAACTCATTCAGTAAGATTTGGTACTCTTTTTTGATATTTTCACTCGTCACAGGAACAAGAAAAAGCAAGACGGAATTCCTTTCGATATGTCTTAAAAAGCGCAATCCCAATCCTCTTCCTTCGGAGGCGCCTTCAATAATTCCGGGAATATCTGCAATCACAAAGGATTGGTAATCACGGTAGGGAACCACACCCAGATTGGGTTGAAGTGTCGTAAAAGGGTAATCTGCAATTTTGGGTTTAGCGTTGGAAAGTACCGATATCAGGGTTGATTTTCCCGCATTGGGAAACCCTACCAATCCGACATCCGCTAACACTTTCAACTCCAGGGCAAGCCATCCCTCCACTCCTTCCTCTCCGGGTTGTGCAAAACGGGGCGTTTGCAACGTAGGAGTTTTAAAATGCACATTCCCCAGTCCACCTCTACCCCCTTTCATGATAACTAACTCCTCACCGTCTTCCGTAATTTCGCCCAACACCTCATCCGTTTCAGGATCTTTAACCACAGTTCCAAGCGGAACTTCCACTATCGCATTCGCTCCGTCCTTTCCATATTTATTATTGGAGCTACCCGATTCGCCATCTTCGGCTATGATGTGTTTGGTATATCGCAAGTGCAATAGTGTCCAGAGGTTTCTGTTTCCTTTCAGGATCACATTGCCCCCTACACCACCATTTCCCCCATCGGGACCGGCTTTCGGATCCTGAGCAGTTCTCATCAAGTGTGCAGAACCAGCTCCTCCTTTTCCGGACTTAAAAAAGATTTTGACGTAATCAATAAAATTCTCGTTACTCATATCGTTTTACTCCATTCTACCGGTTATGAGAAAATCTTCCGACTTCCCGGTTTTACAATAGGAACGCCTTGTTTGCAAAGTGGACAATCCTCTTTATCCCAGGTGATTACATCCAACTTAACAGCATGATACAGAGGATATTTGATCGGTTCTGAAGAACGATTCACCACACAAGCAATCCCTACCACTTCAGCTCCGAAGCCTTCCAGAACCTCAATCGTTTCCAGAGAAGATTTTCCGGTTGTAACCACATCCTCCACAACCAACACTTTTTGTCCGGCATGCACTTCAAATCCGCGACGCAAGGTCATTTTACCCTCTTCACGTTCCGTAAAAATAGCGGGTACACCCAATTGCCGTCCCAACTCATAAGCCGCTACAATACCGCCCATTGCCGGTCCAACCACGATATCAATACCCAGATCTTTTACCTGATCTGCAATCACCTTTATAGCTTTTTCCGCCTTATCAGGATATTGCAACAGTTTTGCACATTGAAAATAGCGATCAGCATGTTTCCCTGAGGAAAGTAAAAAATGCCCTTCTAACAGAGCTCCGGATTCTTTTAATAATTGGATAACCATCTTTACCTTAGTTTAAATTTAACTTGCAAAGATA
>JAKPTX010000167.1 GCA_029570835.1 Bacteroidota bacterium | reverse complement strand
TAAAACTGAGCCTATTGAAAAACGTCAATTTGTGCTTTATCATGAAGAGATTAAACCATCTGATGCAACAATCAGTAGCATTAGAAAGAGTGCAACAGATCTTCGTCATGCTGCCACTAATGCAGACCAGTTTGTTGAAGAAGCCAATAAGCGTGGAATACAGCTGGTGCAAGGTGTGGATGTGCCTTCTATGGGAAGTCAAATTCTTCAGATTCAAAATGTAAGAGAGGCAATTGGTTGGGCATTTGCTCCTGAAACAAAAGTGGACGAGATATCTGAAATCTTTAATTATGAAAATCAGATGTTCTATGTTGCAGCTTTACGATCAATTCAGGAAAAAGGAGTTCCAAAATTTAAAGAGGTTAAAGAGGAGATTGAAAAAGAGTTGTTAGCAGAGAAAAAATTAGAAATGATCCAAACTCAAGTACGGGAAGAGTTGTCAAAAGGAACTTCTATGGCACAAATAGCTGAAAAATATAAAACTCCTCTTGTAGATAGTGCCGCACTTACTTTTGCAGGTGAATCATATCAAAATAGACAAATTGAAAATAGTGCTATTGGAAAAATATTTAATCTTTCACCTAATACTCCTTCAGTTGTTGATGGTACTAATTTCCTATATGCTATTTCTGTTCATTCTTTCGGTGATGCACCTCAACTTTCTGAAAATTACCAAATAGAAAAAATGGCTTTGAGAAATATTCTATTTGGAAGAATGCGTACCGAAGAGGTTAAAATGAAATATTTTAAAGATCAATTGGATGTGGTAGATCAAAGACATTTGTTCTACTCAAGATAATATCAAAAATCTTTAGTTTTTTTAACAGCATAGATTAAACTCTGCGAATAGTTTTTAGTCTATGCTGTTGTCATATTATTAGCTAAAGATCATGTGATATGAGATATAATCAATTACTTTTTACACTTTTATTGTCGTTTTCTATAGGTCTTTTAAAACCTCAACCTGCAAGGCCGGGAGGCACTCCACCAACTGACTATGGTTCATTAGGAGCCGTAACAGGAACAGTTCAAGATAGTTACAAAACACCGCTTCCCTACTCCACAGTTTATGTCCTGAAAGTCAGTGACTCAACTGTTGTAACCGGTGGCTATACCAATGATCGGGGATTTGTATTGATTAAGGATATCCCTTATGGAACCTATATATTAGAGTTTTATGCGATGGGATATCACAAGCATTATTCAGTTCCTTTTACTCTATCTCAATCGCGTAAAGTATATAATTTTAAGAAGTTTACATTAACTGAAAGAACCACAAAAATGGGAGAAGTCGAAGTATCGGCTCAAAAGGAGATGCTGCAACAAAATCTGGATAAAACAGTTTATAATGTTGAGAATAATGTGATTGCAGATGGTGCGACAGCAGTGGAGGTTCTGGCTGAAATTCCATCAGTAGATGTGGACTTGGAAGGGAATGTGAGTTTAAGGGGGAGTGAGAATGTACGAATATTGATTGATGGTCGACCCACAAACCTGACATTGGATCAGATTCCTGCATCGCAAATCCAAAGTATTGAGGTGATTACCAATCCTTCTGCACGATTTGAACCGGACGGGATGAGTGGGATTCTGAATGTGATCCTTAAGAAAAATCGTGAGCAGGGTTTCAATGGTATGGTTTCTGTTGGAAGTGCCCTCAATCTGTTTCAGAAAGAAGTACTTATAGAAAATGGTAATACTAATTTGAATCTTAATTACCATGTTGGGAAAGTTAATTTTTTCCTAAACTATAGCTTCGGACGTTATGGTTGGCATAGAGCAGGTGAGATGGATAAAGTAACCTGGTTTGGTACTGATTCAACCTATCTGCATAATGAGGATCGTTTTGATATGCTTTCCTCTAGACATAACCTCAAAACAGCATTGGACTATAAAATCAACTCACGAAATTTACTCTCATTTAGTGTGGGAGCTTTCCAGCATCAATCCGGTAGCACTAACACCAACAGCTATGAGAATAGTGATTTGATATTAGGTGAACAATTCCCTATTAACTACTACACTCAAAATGGTGAAGGAAAGAGAAAAGGAAGAAATTTTGAAGGTAATATCAGCTATAAGTTTACTTCAGAAAAGAAAAAAGGAAGAGAGTTTTTTGCCGATCTTTTCTATACTCAAATGGGCGGAAGTAATTACAATGATTTCTTGCAACGTTATTTGATTCCCGTAGAAAAAATAAACTATTATCAATTGACACGTACCCTGAACAATAACAAAACGGGAACGGCTCAATTCGATTTTATTACTCCGATTGGGAATGGGGGTAGACTGGAAACCGGATATAAATTTTCATACCGCTCTTTACAACAAGATTATAGTTTATTTTATGGAACCAGTCCAAAAGATACTGTTGAGGATTTGCTCCAGAAAAATGATTTTGAATATAGAGAGTTTATACAAGCCGGATATTTGATCTATTCCAATTCCATTGCTGAGAAATTCAAATATCAATTAGGACTACGTGCAGAATATGCAGATACCTATTCGGATTTAAAATCTACAGATACTGTTTACCGTAAACCTTACTTTAATCTATTCCCTACGATACACCTAAAATATGAGTTTAGTCGTGCACATCAGATTCAGTTGAGCTATTCAAGAAGAGTAACCCGTCCCGGTTTTTGGCATCTGAATCCTTTTGTTGATGTTTCTGACAAACAAAATATCAGAAAGGGAAATCCTAACTTAGGACCCGAATTTGCCGATAATATTGAATTGGGTTATACTACCATCATCAAGAATGCTTCATTGGCTTTTACAGCTTTTTACCGTATACGAACCGACTTGATCACTAGGTATACCGAAAGCTTACAAGCACAAATTGAGGATGGGTTCATTATTTACGATTTAATGGATGGAAACTATTTCAGTACTCCGGTGATTGCAGGGTATGATTCATTGGAGTTTTTCCCTTATACTTTGACATCGACACAAAATATCAACAGTAGTGAAAATATTGGATTGGAGTTGGTCTATACTCAGAAACTGTTTGAGTTCTGGAGATTTAACTTATCAACTGATTTTTACAGAATCAGGATTAAAAGTGAAGATTTGATTGACCCCAACCTTTCTAACGACTGGGCTTATGGAATCAGATTTAATCAGACATTCAGACTCCCCAAAAGTTGGGATGTACAGCTTAATTTTAGATTTCGATCCAAGTCTATTACAACGGGAAGTATGGGATTCCATGGTGGGGTTGGACAAGGAAGAAGAAGCGCATCCTATTCCCTTAATTTGGGAGTTAAAAAGGGATTCTTGGACAATAATCTGACCGTCAGCTTAAATATTCGTGACTTAATCTATAATCCAAAGACCTACATTCATACTTTTGCGTACAAAGAATTTAACGGCTATGACGCACAAACAGTTCGCTGGAGAAGTAGCTTCCAGGTCAACCTGACTATTTCCTATAAGTTCAACAACTACAAGGAAAGAAGAGAACGAGGACGCGACGTGGATTCCATGGAACCGATGATGGACTAG
>JAKPTX010000162.1 GCA_029570835.1 Bacteroidota bacterium | reverse complement strand
TCGTGCAACTTACCTTCCTGATTGGTGTGGGCTTCGTCTATAATAAAGCAAATGTTTTTCCCTGTTTGGTCGGCAAGGTCTTTCAGAAATGAAAACTTGTGCAGAATGGTTACAATGACCGGTGCATTGATTGGAATTTCTGGATTACGGTAATTTTCCAATCTATCTCCCAACGCCAAACGAACATCGTTGCTCTTTTTACAATACGCCACCACGCCTGTTTGTCCGATAGCTTTTAAAAAGTCCTTGCTGATTTGGTCGTCAAGATTGATGCGGTGCGTAAGGATAATGATGTGGTCAAATACCTTTTGGTTTTTTACGTGCAGGTTTCGCAGGTTTTGTACCAGCCAAACAATAGTATTACTCTTCCCGCTTCCTGCACTGTGCTGTATCAGGTAGCGAAGGTTAAGCGATTTCTTTTTGCGGTAATGTTCGGTAATGTCATCGTAGATGCGTTTCACACAACGCTGTTGGTGATAACGTGGGAAAATCCAGCCTTGTGTGTTTCCATACAGATAGCGTTCGATGAAATTCAGCACACTATCGGGTGCAAGAATTTCATTATACAGATACTGTACCGCATAATCGTCTCCCTCAATTTTCTGATTGAGCAAACCCGTGTTAAAATCCATGAAATCTTCTTTTACAGGGGGCTTACTGAACGTGGTGGCGATTTTTGCCTTTTCGTCATCTGCGGCGATATGCACAAAGGCACGGTAAAAAATAGGTCGTTCAGTGTCTCGTTCGCAGTATTGTTTTACAGCATCCAGCACATTCTGTTTAGCAAGAGTGTGTTTCAGTTCAAGGGTGATTATGGCAAAACCGTTCAGGCAAACTACTATATCAATGCTTTGGCGGTCGTCTTCCTCTTGGCGTGCATTGGCGGCGCTTGTAAAATGATACTGACGGATAACGCTAAAGATGTTTTTCTTAGCCAGTTCCTCCTGATGTTTGTT
This sequence comes from Bacteroidota bacterium, assembly GCA_029570835.1. Taxonomy (GTDB): domain Bacteria; phylum Bacteroidota; class Bacteroidia; order Bacteroidales; family WCHB1-69; genus UBA5429. The sequence continues at coordinate 1,250 of JAKPTX010000162.1, read as the reverse complement.
GTCGCTGCGCTCAGGTTTGAAGTATAGTAAATCCAGTGAGTGCTGACTGTTTACCTTCAGTCCGTCACGAAGTAACTGGAACAAGGGCTTTTTCTGCAATTGTTCCGTAATCTTTTTGCCTAACACTTTTTTCCAGTCATAGCCCAATTCCGATTTTACGGCTTGTAGGGTGGGGCGTTGGGTATCTTCCCAAAACTGTTCTAACCTGTCCCAATGGATGCAATTTTTTTTGTCCACCGTTATTTCACTGTCACGGAAAATGCGGTAGCGCCATTTGGTATCAAGTTGATGACAAAAATGATCTTCAAATATTCGTTCCCAATCTTTACGCTGTTTTTTCGGCATAAGCGTTTGCTTTTATTTTGCCTGTTACGGCTTCATATATCCTAATCTTTCGTAGCTCTTGTAGTTTTTCAATTTGTGCTTCAATGTTTTTAATGAGTTGGTCAATGGCTGTAGTGCGTTTAATTAAATACTCTGTTATTTCATTTTGCTCATTAATTGATTTTGGAACACAAAGTTTTAGCAATTGATATTTATCTGCACCTATATTTTCAATTGTTGCTTTGCTGAAGATTGAGTTTTTCCAATTTTCATAAGCATTTGATTGAGTGAAATAAAACAAGAAGTCAGAAGCAATTATTTGAGTGTTTGGTCTTGCCTTGATTAAGTATCCAGCAAAACAAGCAATGCCGCTATAATTTTTAAATTGAAAGGTTTTGCCTACGGTTGCACCACTACGAGCAAATAAAATATCACCTTCTTCTAACAAATAATCTTTTGCAACTTCCATTGGAAGTGATTTAAAAGTATCATCTCTTAGCTCACCATTTGAACCAAAATCGGTAATTCGTATGTATCGTGGATTGTTTTCGTTGTCATCATCAGCAATTTCGTTCGCACCATACATCATTTTTTCAATCAGAATATTCTTCAACCTCTTCACCTCCCAATGCTTCGGAATTTTACCAAGCCACTCAATGCCGCTGTCTTTCATCTCGACTTTGCTTGATGCAGGCATTTCGGTATTGGGGTTTAGCCCTTTGGTAACCGCATTGTTAATTTCAATTTGCCGAAGTTCTTTCAGCTTTTCTGCCTGTGCTTTTTTGTTGGCTATAAGTCGGTCAATCTTTTGGGTTTGGTTGTCTAAGTAGTTTGCAATGGCGAGTTGTTCAGGTTTGGGTGGTAAAGGAAGTTTTTCATTATAAGCGTCTTCTCTATTTAACCCTGGGACGCCTGTGTCTTTAGAT
>JAKPTX010000150.1 GCA_029570835.1 Bacteroidota bacterium | reverse complement strand
GCCATCATTTTTTTGAATCAAAAAGAAGTATTTACCAAGCTGTGATATTATTTTGCCTGGAAACTCCAAATAATTATCTTTGTTTGTAATGGCATTAAGCAATTCATTGGTTATGTAGCCATCATCTTCTATCTTGAGTTTTGAGATACTATTATTGTAGAAATAATGTTGGTATTTCCATCCATACACTTCTTTGATTTCCTTTTCTATGCTGGTGTTCTCAAGGTGGCTGGTTCGATTGATGATGAAAGTCATGTCAGATTTCTCTCCGAATGTATTGATGATACCCACCTCCCTTTGACACAATACACAGAAAGCTACGAAGAGGAGGACCAATACAGCAACTATCACCGTTACAATAACCCACACTTTTTTATTCATTCTATCAGTACCTCCTCTTCATGTTCTCTGTTATGATTTTATACCACTGTCAAGGTATTGGTTTTTTGTAGTTTTTGCCAAGCTTCCACGTTGGAGAAACGGCGCCTTTGAGAGAATGCATAGTATATCTGCCATTATTACTAATTATTATGCGTTCTTCACTTGTTCCAAGCTTTTCAAAAACACTGTCTATGGAGTCTCATTTACAAGATTATTTTACTACGATCTTGAACGGACGTTTGATGCTGTATTGGTAAACACGATTGTGAGTCAAGAATACATGATTTTCTATATAATTTTCATAGCCATTTTGGCTCGCATCCAAAAGAAAAATATACCCTCTATATTCACCCTCAAAGGGTTCGCAGGTAACAACCTTGGCTTTGCCTTCTGTAGCAAGGATAAGGACTGGTTCATATTTGTTGTTGCCGAGTTGTCTAAGGAAAATGGCCGTATTTACTGAAGAGAATAGATTGTTCTCATTATTATTTAAGCTGTCTACCAGCTTCCACCCATCACCATCAACAATTAACTTTGTTTCTCCGGTACTGGAGGATATGGCCATTATGCCTTGTTTTGTTGGGACAAAGTAGCATCCCAATCTGTCTACTCCATTGCCAATAATGCCGATTTGTTTTTTCCATAGTACTTTCTTCTCTTTGAATGATACGCTCCAGGCATTGGAGCCATCATAGAACAATACTTCATTGTTGTCTCTTACATTAAAGTAACCTATAAGTATCATTCTGTCATTGATTGGAACGTCATCCAGTTTGACTGTTCCATTAACAGAGCCGTCATCGTTGTAGTGGGTGAGGAACTGGCCATCGAAAACATATAATGATTCAGTAAAATATTCCCTCTCTGGACCTGAGATGAATGATGGTTTGTCCAATTTGAGTATTTTTGGTGCGTCTTTTAAATTCGATGTAAGATACATGTAAATTGTGTCGTTCTTTGATGTGGTGCAACACAAATAATCATTGATACATAACATACGACTACAGGGGGTTTTTATATATTTGTATATGCTAGGTGCATAGTCATTTTCATCTATATCATATATGTAATTACCATCGTTTCCTTTAATTAAAAAGTAATATCCCATTTGTGATATTACTTCACCTGGAAATTCAAGGTAATTCTTTTCGTTTGTGATGGCATTTAAAAAATTGTCACTTATATAATTGTCATCTTCTGTTATTTTATTTTTTGCAATTCTACCATTATAAAAAAAGTAGGGGAATTCACGTTTATATGATGCATTGATTTCTTTTTCTATGCTGGTGCTCTCAAGCTGGCTGGTTCGATTGATGATGAAAGCCATGTCAGATTTCTCTCCAAAGGTGCTGATGGCGAAGAAATCAAAGTTCAATGTGGCAAAAAATACCAATATGATGAGCGCCAATACCACGGCCACTGTCTCAATTATAATCCGTGCCTTCTTATTCATTTAAGTCCCCCCGTTCCTTGCATTTCTCCAGACATAATATGTCCTTTCCCCATCTTTTCCAATCCCCAATATTTTGCGGAAAACTTCAATTGATAAATTATCTCCATTCCTTGTCGGCAAGGGACA
>JAKPTX010000109.1 GCA_029570835.1 Bacteroidota bacterium | reverse complement strand
TTACAAATCAGCCGACCGGAGTCTATTTCATTAAGCTAATTGGAAATAACCAAACTGTTACACAAAAGATTGTAATCAGGTAACACCTGATCTAAATACTTACAAAAAAGCCTGTCAAATTGCTCCGACAGGCTTTTTTTATGGCTATGAGCCTCTAATAATCTCTTTGCGGCAATAACAAAACCTTTTACCTCTTATTCCGTAATATTAAAAAGGAGCACATAATATGTGTAACGAAAACCGTATGCAATATTTTCATTCAAAGTTGTTCGGTGAAAAAAATTAACCGGTTGAAGTATCAAAATACTTTGTTCACTGAAATGCAAGGGGCTTGGTTTTCGAAATTCAAAAAAAGCAATTCTGTGAATGAGTGAATTGAAAGATCAAAATTATGAATATTACACTTTACCGGGCAAGAATGTAAGGCAAAATCAAACTTTTCCATATCTATTTTTCAAGGCATTATTATTAGAAAAACATCTATTTTGATTTTTTATTCATAACTTGTTCACTCTTAATAAAATTGAAAAAAAAATTACTATTGTTGATAACTAAATTAAAAAAAATCAAAAATAGTGAAAGTTGTTTAGTATTTTTGGCCAATGAATGAAGAGGGAAAAAGCATTCTTGAAAAGTCTCTGCGAACCGTATCTGACGGGCGTTCGGTAGGTGCGCGCACATTAACTTCAGCGTTGATGGAGTATGGTAAAGTGCCGCCACAAGCTATTGATTTAGAAGAAGCCGTGATCGGAGGATTACTCCTTGAGCAAAATGCTCTGACTGCCGTCATTGATTTTTTAAAACCTGAAGTCTTCTATTTAGATGCTCACAAAAAAATCTACTCCGCTATTCAAGATCTTTTTGCCAGGCAAAAGCCAATTGACATGCTCACCGTTACTCACGAACTAAAGTCAAAAGGCGAGCTTGAGATTGTCGGTGGCGCTTATTATATTGCCCAACTAACACGTAGAGTTGCCTCGGCAGCAAACATTGAGTATCATGCCCGTATAGTCGTCCAGAAGTACATACAGCGGCGTTTGATCGAAATTGCCTCCGAGATCACTAAAGAAGCCTATGAAGATACTACCGATGTTTTTGATTTACTTGATAAGGCTGAACAAAAATTGTTTTCAATAAGCGAAAACAATCTCCGCCGTGATCATAACGACATGAAGACGTTGGTGATAGAGGCTGTAAAACACATTGAAAATGCCCGAAACTCTGATGGCAGCTATCGTGGAGTGCCATCTGGATTTACCAGGCTTGATCGTATCACTGCCGGTTGGCAGGATTCCGACCTTATCGTGCTTGCCGCCAGACCAGGTATGGGAAAAACAGCCTTTGCTCTTACTATGGCAAAAAGCATAACAGCCGAACTTAATCGTCCGGTAGCAATCTTTTCGCTTGAGATGTCTTCCATTCAATTAGCTACAAGACTTATTGCCAGCGAAACCAGACTATCGTTTGATAAACTAAAAAAAGGAGAATTAGCAGAACACGAATGGCAACAACTCAATGCACGGATAAACAACTTGTTGGCCGCCCCACTCTACATTGACGATACACCGGCGTTAACAATATTCGAACTACGGGCCAAAGCCCGCCGAATGAAACAACAATATGGCATACAGCTTATCATAATAGATTATATTCAACTGATGCAAGGAGGCATTGAAAAAGGAAACCGTGAACAAGAGATCAGTAATATTTCCAGATCGCTAAAAAGCTTGGCAAAAGAACTCGACATCCCGGTTATTGCCCTGTCGCAATTAAACCGTTCGGTTGAAACACGACCAGGACTGAAAAAACCAATCCTATCCGACCTACGCGAATCAGGCGCTATTGAGCAAGATGCCGATATGGTACTTTTCATTTATAGAGCCGAATATTATAAAATTGACAGGCTTGAAGATGGAGAGTCTTCTACAGGTATTGCACAACTTATCATAGCCAAACACCGAAACGGAGCATTAGACGAGATAAAACTCAGATTTGATGCTAAATATGCACATTTCTCCGATTTTGAAGATGGAACAAATATGTACAACGTTGATAGAATCCATGGAAATGTAAACTTCGAAACAAATGCTGTTATTTTACCCTCAAAAATGAATGATGATATAACGGACGATTTACCCGATCAAGACCTTTATAATAATGATGGCGACGACGAAATTGCAGAAGATGGATTCTCGGTCGCACCTCCATATTAATATCGGATAGCTGATTAGAGCAAAAAACTTAAAAAAAAACAGAATATCAATCCCACTTACACCTTTCGGGAAAACATAATGTGTAGAGCAAAACTATGATCCATATTTTACAAACTTTGATCTACTCGTAATATAATCTTCACCGGAAAGAACAAGATAGTACACTCCATTATGCAAAGTACTTACATCAACAAAGATTTCAGTGCAGCCATTTTCGGCAATCTGGCAAATAACCTCTCTCCCAAACGAATCATAGATGGTTAAATATCTCACCTTAGTATCTGTTTTTACAATTAGGCTGCTGCCGGCAGGATTAGGGTAAAAAACCGGAACGTTATTTTCTTTGATATTAAAAATCCCTGTAGTAATTATTTCAATTATCTGTTTGGCAATATCTGACTTGCCGCATGAAACATCTGTAGCTTCAAGGCTTACCTCATAACGCCCCGTCTCCGAATATGTGTGAACCGGCGAAACTAATGTGCTACTATTTCCATCACCGAAATCCCAGAAATAGCTATCAGCATTTGTTGAATGATTAGTAAATATAACGGTTGCATTAGTAACAGAACTGCTAAAATCAGCTATTGGTCGTATTTCAAATCTGAACCAATGATCGAGGCTATCATAAACGATCGCTTTGGCAGTATGTTTGATTGTTGCGGCCTCAAGCGGATCCAGTGTAAAGTTATAAGATGTTAGCTCAGGGTCTTTCCCGAACAAAATAGAATAGAAAGTGCAGGCTGCTGCAAATGATCCACTATTACTGGGATGGCTTCCGTCATGGGAATATAACTCTATCTCGGGGTTATCAGTTCTGAGCTTTCTCCACACTTTAGCTACCGGCGCTATTGCAGCGTGGTTATTTTCGGCCATTATAGTATATCTTAACTGGAGAAGGCTATCCATACCTTCATAAGTACACACAGGCGGAAAAACCGGACAATACTCAGGGTCGCCATCTCTTCTTCCCCAGGTCATAAAAAATGTTGTTGTTGCGCAAGGATTGTAAAATTTTATCATGCTGTCCAACCTAGCCGCGTAAGGATATACCATGATTGCAACCTGATTATCGGGAAAGGAAGGTAATTGGCTTTGCTCCTGAAGTACGACAAAATCCCATTTAGCCTCTTCTATCAAATTGATGGTTGTGGTGTTTGAACAGTGCTGCTGGAAAGTGTATCCTCCGGGGGTATTACTACTGTGTTCCAAAGTGTCGCCAACAGATAATGCTAATTGATTAATAATTGCAAGTAAATTGTTTGATGCAGTATAGCTGTTACCTATAAATAAGGCTTTGATATTTTGCGATTCGGAATTATAACAAATGAAGATGTAAAATAGAGTTAGGATAAATCTTTTTATCACATAATTAAAAAGGGACAATCTGATCATAACACTTTAACTTTTAAGATTAAGAAGACTACAATAATTAATTTTAGCCACGAATATTCCAACTTTGTTGAACAACCATAAACAAACAATAAATTTATAAATCATTGAAATTCTAAACTTTACTCAATTACTATTTAAGTTAATATTTTAAAAAACTCTATTTTCGTAACGGGCTCAAAATTAAGTTAATTCAAAAAAAGCCGGGGGTAAAAAAGCATGCGCTTCTATCCCGGCCTTTGTAATTTCCGCTGATCAAATCTCATCCGTTAATTCAAGGAAGCGCTTGTAGGGTATGGCTAACATGCTTTTTGCATGTAAAGCCCCGTGTTCCTGGCTGATTATGGAAACCTTAGCAGCCGTTTCGGGGTCGGGAGCTTCGTAAATATCAATAAAATCATACTCACCAAGAATAGCATAATGCGCCAAAAACTTTACCTCAGGACACTTTGCTTTTACTTGTTCCATCCATGCACGTCCTTGACGCTTGCGGTTTTTTAATTCGTAAGAGAGATCAGTCGAGAGTTTGGTAAACAAAATGTACGTTTGCATAAATACCTCCTTTGCAAATTTTTAAAATGTGATTGCCAAAGTACAAAAAAAAATCATATAATGACAATTTCACAAATAAAAATTTCTGTCAAAATTACCCTATCATAATTCCAAAATGAAAAATAACCCGAAATGCTACGAGCATCAGTGAAGCAGTAATAATAGCTTTTTTATCTGCTTTAATGGTAATGGGGATTTCATCAAAATAAAAAGTAGGGAAACTGCGATGGGTAGCCAATATTGGAATAATAAAGACTAACATGGTAAGCAAGGTAAAAAGCTCATAATAGGTAATTAATGGCAATTTCGATAGTATCAGGATTAGAGTGCCCAAAATGGCAGGAACAATTATTTGACTATAAGTAAAAAAAGAACGATTATGCTCATTCAATTGATTGAAGTATGCATTTCCTGAAAAAAGAAACCACCTTGTTGTAAAGGCTGCTGTAAGTAATAGCGCAGTTAGGGATAGAAGTGATAGGATAGTCCTTTCGGTATCTTGAAAATACATATACATGATCACGTATCCTATTCCCTTATCGAGAAGCGCGCCGGCCAGCGTAGCGCCAAAAAACCATACCATGCCATGAGCAAAACCCCACAAAAAGAACTGCTTTAAATTGGTACGTTCGTCATACAGCAGTACATAGATTATAAGACAGATAACGCCAACAATAAACGAAAGTAAAGGAGCTAAGCTGAATAACAACTTCACCGATTCTACGGTCCAATCACTTGAGTCAATAGCCCAGGCAAGCCTATGATAATAAATAACGCTTTTAAAATCATACTGTAAAGCAATGACAGCAGTGAGCAACTGCCCAAGCAAATAGATGACAATAAAAGAGATGATAAAGTATGCTATCGAATTAACAGTTATGATAAAAAAATTATCTTTTGTCCTCTTATATCTATCAAGTGTCTTATCAACCAACATGATTCTTTTAACTCATTTACTTCATATTATTTGGTATATGCTTTCATAAACTGTTCGGCATCTACCATCTTATCCTTAGGATAAAGTCCTGCATCTAATTTTTCTTTAATCTTCGAAAAGGCATCAATTGTATATTCAACATCTTCGAGGGTATGTACAGCCGTTGGTATTAGCCTGAGAAGAATCACTCCTTTCGGCACTACGGGATAAGTAACAATAGAACAAAAAACATTATAGTTTTCGCGCAGATCCCAAGTTATATGTGTTGCTTCGGGGATATCTCCTTCGAGGAATACCGGAGTAACGGGCGATTCCGTATCTCCTATATTAAACCCTTTTTCTTTCAGTCCCGATTGTAGCGCATTAACAATCTTCCAAAGATTTTCACGTAGTTCTGGACGTGTTCTGATCAATTCCAAACGTTTTAAGGCTCCGAAAACCATAGGCATAGGCAGGGATTTAGCAAATATTTGCGAACGTAGGTTGTATCTCAAGTATTCGATAGCCTCTTTTTCGCCGGCTACAAAGGCTCCTATACCAGCCATTGCTTTGGCAAATGTTCCAAAATAGAGATCCACTTCATCCATTACCTTGAGATGCTCGGAGGTTCCTGCTCCGGTTGGTCCCATAGTACCAAAACCATGGGCATCGTCCACAAGGAGCCTGAAGGGGTACTTCTTTTTTAATGCTAATATATCACGAAGTTTACCCAGATCGCCCGACATACCATAGACACCCTCTGTAATTACCAAAATACCGCCACCGGTTTGTTGTGTGAGTTTGTAAGCTCTTTCCAGCTCTCTTTCGAACCTTTCCATGTTATTATGAGGAAAAACAAAACGTTTCCCAAAATGAAGCCTGCAACCATCAATTATACAGGCATGAGATTCGGAGTCATAAACAATAACATCGTGGCGATTCACTAAAGTTTCAATTATTGATACCATTCCCTGATATCCGTAGTTTAGCAGGTAAGCATCTTCTTTTTTTTCATATTCAGCAAGTTCGCGTTCCAACCGTTCATGATGCACCGAATGCCCCGACATCATACGTGCACCCATTGGATAAGCCAGTCCCCATTGTTCAGTAGCCTTGGTATCAGCTTCACGAACTTCAGGATGATTGGCAAGACCTAAGTAATTATTCAACGACCAGATTAGACGTTTTTTCCCCATAAACATCATGTGTGGAGCTATTTCACCCTCAAGGCGAGGAAACATAAAGTAACCAAAACTCTCACGGTTAAACCTCCCTAACGGGCCCATGTCACCAAACTTTGTATAAATATCCATTTTACTAATTTTTAAATTTGGCTGCAAAGCTAAGATTTATTAAGGGGATTTTTAATAATACCACTGAATAAACACTAAATCAGGATAAATAAAAGCAAAAATTCAGTTCTAAAAGGCTCTATATTAATCAATTCGGGATAATAATCAATAATGATTACTAAAATGAAGCTAAACTAAATTTTCGACAGCATTAAATATTATTTTCATTTCTGTAATCTCGGGCAGATCAAAAGTTCTTTTACTGTCGGTAAAAATATCAATATGTTCTATTTCGAAAGTGTTTTTATCAAGAACGGCCATGCAATCGTCATTTTCAAAAATCAACGCATCCCAATTTAAGGAGAGAACCGACAATTTCCCATCTTTTTTCATAATTAGCTGTTTCAAATCCCCATCAGTTGATAATAGGAAGCCTCTACCTTCATTTTTAAAAGCGGCTTTATCGAAATGCAAGCGGTTTTTATCCTTATAAGGTGTCCCTGCCGTTGGGCAAAAAGTAGTGCAGTTACCGCATTCATTACACCAGTCGGCAACACATATAACCTGATATTTTTGTTTAATATCAAGTCTCTTTTTCTTACTTACTTTAAAGTTGTCGTTATTATAATTTATTGTTGGGATAAGCAACTCTTCAGGTTTTATTTCAAAACCTATAAAGGCGTTATTAGGGCAAACGCTGACGCAAACGTTGCAGATCACATCACATTGCAGGCAGCGCTTGGCTTCGTATATAGCTTGAGTTTTAGTCAATGGATGGATAACCGCCTCAAAATTATTACGCTCTTCTATTGGTACATCCTTTTGCTTTACTGCGATTTCGCGCTTGTTTTTTTTCAACAACAACTCAGCAATCTCTTCTTCTGTCAATATTTTTTCGGGCGTCGGAAGCTGTAGAATATTTTCTTTTTTCATAATCTCCAAAGCAGCATTCCTTCCATCAGCAATAGCCTTGATCAGCGTTGTTTCGCCGAGCCTGGCTCCACCTCCGATATACACATTTTTCATGCGGGTCAACAATGAGCCTTCTTTGGTCTTAAGCTGATCTGGTTCGACAAAATTGATATTTGATGAGTAGCTACCACTAAAAATAATAGTATCAAATTCTAAACTATGTATCGTTTTCGAGATTTTTAGTGGTTTGATGTGTCCGTTTTTATTAGTTTCATATTGTTCCACTACACGATATTCAAGACCTTTAACATGGTTGTCTTCTCTTATTATCTGAATAGGAAAAACCATTTCAACAATATTGACTCCCTCTTCTATCATCGCAGCAACTTCCTCTTTATCGGCCTTTATGTCATTTATTGTATATTGACAGACTAATGAGGTTACTCCGTTGGCTCCCAACAAATGCTGAGCTGTGCGTGCTGCATCTACCGCATGATTCCCCCCTCCAAATACTGCAACATTTTGCCCAAGCTCAACCTTTTTATTTTGCTTTACAATCTTTAAAAAATCTATAGCTTCAAAAATGTTTTTACAACCGGTACCATCAATAATAGAGATACTTGCCACCTGGAAGCCGGTAGAGATAAAAACATAATCGTATTTTTTTCTTAGTTGGAGAAACTTTTTACTGTTCACTACAGTTTTTGTAATAATGTTTACTCCACTTTTTCTTATACGTTCGATATCCCTTAAAATACTTTTGTCTTCTAAGCGAAATGCTGGAACAGAATTTACCACCATTCCCCCCGGATAGGCATCAGCTTCAAAAACATCTACAGCAAAACCAGCCTGATTAAGAAACCATGCACAAGAGAGACCGGATATACCGCCTCCGATAACACAGATTTTTTTCTCATTTTTTTGAGTAATAGGTTGATCTTGCTGATTAGTTTCTATCTTTTCAGACACATACCTCTTGACCTCCCTTATTTTCACCGGTTCATCATAATTTATCCTCGTGCATTTTGTTTTACATAAGTGATCGCAAACAGAACCGGTTATTGAAGGAAACGGATTGTTTTGTATAATAAAAGAAAACGATTTATTTATATCATGTTTCGCTGCAAACCACAAATAGCTCGGCACATCCTGATTGACAGAACATTGGCTAACACAGGGCGCCTCGATACAGTCATAAGGATAGAGCTTTTTAGAGGTTTTTATGTTATAGTTTTTAGATAGGTCTCTTTGGTATCTTTTATCACTAAGCGTATATATAGCATAATCTTTCAAATGTTCGAGGCTTGCCTCTAAAACGCTCGCTTCATTACTTGTCTTAATTGTATATTCAAAAATATTCCGGGCTCCTACTTTTACAAATTCTTTATATATACTATCAAAGTATTGAGCTAAGCGACCATATCCTCCAGGTTTTAAAAGATCGGTACAGACGGTTATTGTTTTAAACCCGCATTTGATTAAATTAGCAACATTATAATAGTCAACACCTCCGGAAAACGATAGATTTAAATTTCCTTCAAATCTTGTTTGAAGGTTAGCAGCAAGGTTTACTGCAACAGGATGCAATGCAGCGCCACTTATAAAGAGGTTTTCATCTTTTGGTAAAGCCCTACTTTCCTTTAAACAATTAAGAGCATTGGACACTTTGAAATTAAGCTCCAATTTCATTTCATCTGCCGTCTTTTGTAATTTGGAAATCAGGTCAATTAAATCAACATATTGCAGATTATCATCAAAAACTGAATCAGGGATATGCACATCATATCCTCGATTTTTATTTAATAGCGCACGTATAGACTTGACGCCCAAAAGGGTAGGATTTAATTTAAGTGTAGTATGCAGTTTTTTATCCATCATCAGATATTTAACTACATATTCAATTTCACGTGGCACACTCCCCTGCTCTACCGAAAGAGTAACACTATTTGAAATATTTGTAGGAATTTTTAAAGATGTTACTGACGGATAAATATTCTTTATAGTTTTTATTTTGTTTTCAAGTTCCTCGGAGCAATTCATCATCTTATCAATAAACCATAGTATCTCCTCACTCCTAACCTGAATCAAACTTGACCCCAAACTCATGTTAAACACAGTACCTACCTCGACATCCTTTCTAACTGATTTGTACAAACGATTATGTAAAATATGAATCAGAATCCATGCATTAAGATATTGATCAAAAACTTCTCTAACAGGGAGTTCGTGTGAACTTCCGCAATTATAACCCTCAAAGGGCACATCAATACTTGGATTGTTTTGTTTAGTATAATTGGTTTCATTTACTGTCTTCAATTCAATAAATCTGGCGCCGCAAAGCCAGCCTGCTACAATATTCTGTGCAAGCTGAGTGTGTGGGCCGGAAGCAAGACCGAGTGGATTATGAAGAAATTTTCCTCCAGATTTAGTATATAAAACATGATAAAACCATGGTTTATAAAACAACTTTTCAGAAATACCGAATATCTCCGATTTACTATTAAGATCCTTTAGGATATACTTTAAAAGTTGCTCCAAAGATGGTGGAGAAAAAGTGTTAACCATGATTTTTCAAAAAGGTGGATTTTGAGTTGCAAATATACTTATTATTATAACATGATAAAAAAAAACACTATTAATGTTTTCAATTTGTAATGGATTTAATTAACTTTAATTTACAAAGTTTGAATCTTTTAAAATAATATATTGATTAATAGGGTTTTAATAAAAAAATTTTATTTTTTTGCCTCTATTATTGACAGATAAAATATTTAATTGCTTTCAATCAGCAAAACGGGAATTATAATTAATGGCCACTAAATCGGGATTACTTCCATAAAAAACATAGCTTCACCCAAAAAAATCTACTGATCAATTCAGGTTTAAAAACCAACTTATTTTTCTTCGAATTGAATTTGTCGAATAAGCTCGGTATCATTTAATTTTTTAATCAAAATAAAAACACGAAACACCCTATTATCAGTAGTTGTATAAAAACCAATCAAATAGGTCAGGTCTTTATCTGTTTTATCTTCGTATTCCAAAAGAAATTCCTTGACTGGATTTTTTTCGAAAAAATATTTTAATAGCTGAGTTGCCTGCTTTTTACTATAGGCGCCTTCATTTTGCGGCAAAATAAGGTTGACGGCAACATCAAAATATTCTGATAACTGATATGCGTTTGCCGCAGCTATAGCATCCAGAATTTGAGCATAAAGCAACGAATCCTGAAGTGGTAATAATGCAGGTTCGTTAAAATTATCGGCTATTAACAATATCGTCGAATCAGGGTTGGGTTTAACCTCAAGCGCTTTCACGCTAACTTCCTGAGCAGGAAGCGTTAAAGCAAAAAAAAGCAGCACAACAGAACAAAAGTGTAATCCAAATTTCGCCATAAACATCACTTTATGTAAATATAAATTAGTTTTGCCAATGATCGCAAATTTAGTCATTTTAGTTTTATGCAGTATCTTTTTCCTTTTTCGAAAAAAAACAGATTGCATATAATGTGCCAATGTCAAATAGGTTGAACAATATTAAACTACTCTTTTGTAAATGAAAATCAGATTATTAATGATTGGAAAAACGAAGGAACGATTCATTGAAGAGGGGTATTCGTTTTATCGTAACCGGATTGATAAATATCTCTCTTTCACCGACCATACCATCCCTTCGTTAAAAAATACAAGAAACTTTACGCCGGAAGACTTTAAAATCCAGGAAGGAAAGCTGATACTTAAGCATTGTAAGGAAAATGAGCACATCGTATTATTGGATGAAGAAGGCAAACAGGTTGATTCTTTGGGCTTTGCAGGTTTTATTCAGGAAATAATGAATAGTAGCATCAAAACTTTAACATTTGTTATCGGAGGCGCTTATGGCTTTTCGGATGAAGTCTATCGTTCTGCGAAGATGCGGCTATCGCTATCCAACCTCACCTTTTCTCACCAATTGGCCAGAGTTATTTTTATGGAGCAGCTTTATCGGTCAATGACAATTTTAAACAATGAGCCGTATCACAATGAATAGGGATGGATTTAGAGAAGGTTTTTACCTATCGCCTGTTCTTTTTTTAGTTACTCCCCACCTTGCAAAAGCACAATCAGTTTTATTATTTGATTTAGGTTAAAAAAGAAAGATTTAGCATTTTATAAAAAAAGAAGATACTTTTGCTCTTCTGTAATTCTGTAGCTAATGATAAAACCAAAGGAGCATCTGACAAGCCTGAAGAATCCAAAAATTCAGAACATGGTATCTCTACACAAATCCCGGGAGAGTCGGGAAAAAGGGGTGTTTCTTATAGAAGGGGTTCGAGAGCTTGAAAAAGCAGTTAAAGCAGGTTATCATCTAACTTCGTTATTTTACTGCCCGGAGCTGATTAGCATTGAGTATTTAAAGATATTTTCCGGTAAAACTACTGAGGTTTACACTATCACCAAAGAGGTTTTTCAAAGGATTACATATCGGGGTAATAATGGAGGCCTAATAGCTACTGCCAAGCGTAAAGAGCATCATATTATCGGTTTGCAATTAAATAAAAACCCGCTATTACTGATCCTCGAATCGGTAGAGAAACCCGGAAATCTTGGCGCAATTCTCCGAACTGCCGATGCTGCCGGCGTTGATGCCGTAATAGTATGCGACCAACAAACTGACTTATATAATTCAAATGTTATTCGTTCGTCATTAGGTTGTATTTTCACGATACCGGTTTTTGTCGGGTCGTCTGCCGAAGTAATTGATTTGCTTAAGGCTAATGAAATTAAAATTTATTGCACCTCTCTGCTTGCTTCTGTGCCTTATTACACCATTGATTTCACTATATCCGCTGCTATTATCATGGGAGCTGAAGCTACCGGCCTCACCCCTATCTGGCTTGATCATTCGGATCAAAACATTGTAATCCCGATGCGTGGTAATGTTGATTCACTTAATGTATCAACTTCGGCAGCAATTGTAATTTTTGAAGCAATGAAACAACGTAGGTTTGAAAAGTCTAAACGTACTAAAAGTAACCTATCCAAATGATTACAATGTATCCGCAATATTAATTGAATAAATCAATCAACTCTCCCAGGTTGTTTAAAACTTTTGTTCCAGTCGTTTCGAGCCTCTCTTTCGATTGATGTCCGTCAGCCACCAAGATACAATCAATCCCTGTTTCGTGAGCGACTTCATAATCATGAATGGTATCGCCAATCATCACTATCCGATCTTTGGAGAGACCTGTTTTATCAACCAAGATATGAGCATTCCCAGCTTTTGATTCAGCGTAATGATCCCCCAGTCCGGCTATTATTTCAAATTTTGAAGGATCAAGTCGAGCAGAGATTGTCTCAACAAGAAAATCCTGATGCATAGCCGACAATATAAATTGCCTTTTGCCTGCCGTTTGAAAATAGCTGACAACCTCATTTACTCTATCATGCAGCAACGACTTATGAATAAGATCCCGATAATTTCTTATAAATTCCAAAGCAATTGTTTCCCAATCGTGTTTTTCGAAATCGAAGCCAACTCTTTCGTAATAATCCCTTACAGGAAAGGTAAAAATCTCTTTATAATGTTGTTTCTCAAGCAATTTGTAACCTCTTTTGTGTAGCATCATATTCATTGCATCAATGCATATTTCAAGATCATCGAGTAAAGTTCCATTCCAATCCCAAATTATGGCTTTATAATGCTTTGTAAGAGTGTGCTCCATAAGTGATCCGAAAATGTTAATTTCGCAAAAATAAACATCTCAGCCTAATGAAAATAAAAAGCATTAATCCTGCCACAGGTGAAATAAATGAAACTTATCTTCTGCATACTCTTCCGATAGTTAATGATATTATTAATAGTGTTGATTTAGCTCAAAAAGAGTGGGTGGCAACGAGTTTTATTGAAAGGTCCATGCTTATGCGAAATGCCGCCAAATTACTTCGTAAGCAAAAGCCGACCCTAGCACAGTTGATTACCCATGAAATGGGAAAAGTCATTCGTGAGTCGGAAGCTGAAGTGGAAAAATCTGCATTGGTATGTGATTATTACGCTGACAATGCCAAAGCTTTTCTATCCGATGAGGTTATTAATAGCGACGCAAAATCAAGTTTCGTAGCCTTTGAACCGTTAGGAGTTATTCTTGCCGTGATGCCCTGGAATTTTCCATTCTGGCAGGTATTTCGCTTTGCCGCTCCCGCTCTCATGGCAGGTAATGCAGCAGTGTTGAAACATGCCTCCAACGTACCTGGATGCTCCGTAGCAATTGAAAAGATATTTACCGACTCCGGTTTCCCTGAAAATCTATTTCGATCACTATTGATTCCTGCATCCGAAGTAGAAAATATTATCGGGAACAAAATCATTAAAGCTGTTATCCTTACCGGTAGCGAATCAGCCGGAAGGCATGTTGCAAAAGCTGCCGGCAAACATCTTAAAAAAACTGTCCTCGAACTCGGAGGGTCAGATCCTTTTATTGTTTTCAAAGATGCTGACCTTAATAAATGCAGCGAAGTAGCTGTTATGGCCAGAATGATCAATACTGGCCAAAGCTGCATTGCAGCCAAACGGTTTATTGTGGTTGAGGAGATTGCTGATGAGTTTATCAAATTAGTAAGTCAAAAGATGTCGGAATTACAGTCGGAAGGACCAATGGATCCAAGAAGTGATTTTGGCCCCTTGGCAAGGCCTGATCTGCTTATCGAGCTACAAAGTCAAATTGATAGATCAGTGAAAATGGGCGCAAAAATTGAATTGGGAGGAAATCCGATGAAAAGAGATGGTTTTTACTTTGAACCTACAATAATGTCAAAAGTTACTGAAGATATGCCAGTATTTACCGAAGAGACTTTCGGCCCAGTGATGGCAATCGTCGTTGTGGAAAATGAAGAGAAAGCAATAGAGTTGGCCAACAAAAGCAATTTCGGGTTAGGCGCCAGTATCTGGACACAGGATAGGGACAAGGGAATTAGATTAGCAAGGAAGATTGAGGCAGGAGCAGTTTTTATCAATGGTTTGGTAAAATCCGATCCGAGATTACCATTCGGTGGAATAAAGAATTCAGGATATGGTAGAGAGCTTTCGAATTATGGAATCAAAGAGTTTGTAAACATCAAAACGATATGGGTAGGCTAAAAAAATAAAATTGAAAACGTTAATAGAATAATAAAAAATCAAATTCATTGGCTGTAACCAACCAAATTATTTTAAAAGAAACAAAACCGATTTTTTTATAATATCAATTTCAAATGAGAATAGATATACTCACAATCTTTCCGCAGATGTTTGAAGGCATATTCCAGCATTCCATACTCAAACGCGCCATATCAAAGGATTTAGCTTCTATCTTTCTGCACGATATCAGGGATTATTCTACCAATAAACATCGCAGAGTGGATGATTATGCTTTTGGACACGGCGCCGGCATGGTGATGATGATTCAACCAATTGCCGATCTGATTGAAAAACTGAAATCGGAACGTAACTATGACGAAGTGATATATCTTACTCCGGATGGTATCCCTTTTAAGCAAAAGATCGCCAATCGCCTTTCAACACTTACGAACATAATTCTGCTCTGCGGGCATTACAAAGGTATTGACGAGCGCCTGCGGGAGCATTTCATTACGATGGAATTATCAATAGGCGATTATGTATTATCAGGCGGAGAGTTGGCGGCAGCCGTAGTTACTGATTCCATTGTAAGGTTGATACCAGGCGTTCTTGGCGATGAAACATCAGCTCTATCGGACTCGTTTCAGGATGGATTGCTCAGCCCGCCGGTATATACCCGACCGGCTGTTTACAAAGGATGGGAAGTCCCAAGAATTTTACTTTCGGGAGATGAAAAAAAAATAGATGAATGGCTGACGGAAAAAGCCATAGAGCGTACACGTAGCCGCCGCCCCGACCTTTTGGAAGAGATGGAATAAAAAACGATAAACCAATGACCTGTTTTACTATTAATTTTCATCAGAAACTATCAAGTCTAAAATCTGAAATATGCTGAACCTACTACCAAGATTTTATCAATTCAAAACGAATTTAAAAAAAGTGATTTTTTTGATGGTCTTAGTTTGTGGTTGTGCATCAATAAAGGCCAATCCGGATTCTCTTTTTATAAAAAAAATAGATTCTATTGCTCTACAACTTTATAGCGCTCAACCCGACTCGATAAAACTGGCTGCTAATGCCATAATTCTTGAACATATTACTGCTTTTTTAAAAACCCCGCAATCTATTGCTTTCCCTTTTGATTCGCTAAAATTCGTCAAGGTTGTTACTCCTTCGAACTCTTCTTTCAAATTAATAACATGGGTTTTCCCTTTATCAGATAAAAATCAATATCACTATTCAGGGCTCATTCAGCACTTAAAAGATAACATGCCAAATCGTTTAACAGAATTAAGACAAAGTTATGATGAGCCAAACCCTTTTCTCACTTATCGTTATGACCAGTGGCCTCCAGCCGTATATTACCAATTGATTGAAAGTAAAACCAAATCCGGAACGCTGTTTACGCTTTTTGGCTGGGTAGGCGGCACACAGGGCGAAGCAGTCAGAGTGATCGAGACATTATCTTTTAACGAAAACCATGAGGCTCTATTCGGTGTTCCGGCCTTTAAACTAAATAAAGAGACAATTTTAAACAGGGTTTATTTCAATTATTCGGATGAAGTTCCTTTTCATCTCGCTTATGAGCAACATTACGTCCCTGGCAAAAAAAGGAAAAAAGCATGGATGATCGTTCACAACAGGTTGGTTAATAGCGATTCTAATATGGGTAACGCCTTCAGATTTTCACTTCCATCCTATTCTGAATTTGATGGTTTTATTTTTTCGGATAATTGCTGGCAGCAGGTCAAGGATATTGATGTTCGTATAAAAATCAAATCAGCCAAAAAGAAAAAACAACCTAAGACCGGCCTTTTTCCGAATGATTAAAAGGGGTAGTGGCTATTAGCTTCCCAAAAGATAGCCTAACCAAAAGGGTAATCCGTCTGCATCCGGTTTGTCGGCAGCTCGTCAGGCATTGTTGCAGCTATGGCTTTTGGGATTATTCCAAATTTACTAAATGCTACCCGCGAGGGTTTGCACCGTACCTGTAAAGATAGAGAATGCAGCCATCAATCTTGGGGGCTAACCATGGAGGGGGTTTCGCAAAGAATCACAGCCTCTCGCAAAAAGACCTTTTATCTTTAGAATACCTTCACCATGAAGTTCAGAAAACAAAAAAAGGATATAGAGTTAAAATTTAACCGATTGAGTAAACTTACCGGTGTAGCTCATCTGCTGCAACTCTTTGTAACAAAATAGGAGTAATTCAGGATGGCCGTTGGATACAAACCGGAATAACTAAAGATGTTTTTCATCTTACGGCAAATGCCTCTGTTGCAACATTTAGTAGGATGAAACTCCAATCGGAAAAAAAGATATTTCTGATTTTTAAGACTTTCGCCGTTAGATTTATAGAAACTTAATTGGGCAACTACTTAATCACAGTAATTTTTATTGATCTACACCCAAAATCGTTCAACATCTTTACAAGAAAAACCCCGCTCCTTATTTGAGACATATCTAATCTTACATTTGTCGCATTGATATCCTTTTCGTACTTTATTAAGCTTCCAAATAAATCAATCACCTTTACTTCTTTAATCATCATATCGGATGTGATGGTTATCTTGTCATTTTTTACCGGATTAGGATAGACGGAGACGTTTCCGGCATATCTCTTTTCAATACCGATACCGCTATCAACTTTAATAAAGTTTTGAATTAACAGTGAGTCAATACCATAATCATTTTGGACTATCAGTTTTACGTCGAACTCGCCCAATTCATAATAGGTAATTGATGGATTCTGCAAATTGGAAACAGGAGGTGTACCTCCCTCAAACGACCAGCTCCAGGATGTTGGATTATTTGTTGAGAGGTCGGTAAACATAACCGTATCTCCTCTATAAATCAGATTTTGGTTAGCGCTAAAATCGGCTATTGGAGGCAGCCCGACAAAGCTACAGCTTAATATAGCTTTCCATCCGGATTTGTTCACCGAATAGTCGGAATGGAACTGAAATGTAAGCGCTCCCTGATCATTTGAGGCTTCAATTGTACCTGGCGAATTTGTACCGCAATATGTGCCAATCAACGACGCCGAAGTATTTATTCCATTATATATTTTTAGCCAGTCCCAGTTACAGGTGGAGTTATATTCAACATCAAAATAAATAAACTGAACTATGATATTAGCTCCTGCCGTTTCAGGCTTAAAGGTCATTAAATAATCTTCATTATTGGAATAATTACCTGTATCTCCACCAGAATCATAAAAGATACCATTGCAGATTGTTACCGTTTGATTACTCATCAAAAAAGTGGCGTTTACTGTAATATAATCCTCTTTCGTTATGGTGTTTGTCTCACCGTTTTCATTGGCAACTGTTAATGAGACCGGAAAAGAGCCTGCATTAGGATAAGTAATGTTTTGAGGATGTTGCATATTGGATGTTGAAGGTATTCCACCAGAGAAACTCCAGCTCCAGCTCACGGGGGCGCCATACGATTCGTCAGTAAAATTGATGGCGTCACCAATAGCGATAGTCGTTTCAGAAGCCGAAAAACCTGCTTCTAACTCGCCGGCATCCATCTCGACATTTAAGTTAACGGTATTGTATCTGGTAACATTTACATTATTGATAACAACCGGATAGTATCCAGGGGCGGTAAAGGTAAGATTGTAAGTTCCGGCGTCAAGCAATCGCTGATAAAAGCCAGTTTGTTGCTCTGAAAAGACAAATGAATTATGAATATCATGCCCTTCGATGGTAATTTTTGCATTGATGGGCTGGCCGGTAGTTATGTTTGTAACTGTTCCATTCACACCATAAAGACTTTGTTCCAAATAGTTCAACAACGAACGGTAGTTCCAGTTCCAATGATTTTCAAGTTGCGAAGTAGGTAAGAGCTTAACATTAGAAATTTCCATGGTTACCTCTCGGCAGTTATGGAAGTAATTCATATAATCTTGTCTGCCGCCACTGATTGAATACCAGCTATATCCATTTATTATCCCATTGTTAAACTGATTCATGTAGTTTGGAGGTGAATAGAGATGGACTGTGTCAACATATTGCCTGCATACAAAAACCCACCAGGTATTATCCGCCGGCAATGGCGACCATGTATCCCAAGGGTAGTTAAGTACCTCTGCTCCGCCATGGGTATTTGCCGACATGACAAAATGTTGCTCTTCAGCCAACTGCATAAATGCAACGGTTTCGGGCTGCCATTCGTTTCCATCAGGATGCGGGCCATCTTCAGGGTCAGGATAATTACGATTTAAATCTACATTATTGGCATTATACCTCGTTGCCCCATATACTGAGTTATTTCCACCCTTGTAAGTACCATCGGGATTACTTAATGGATTAATCCATATTTCGCTATTATCCAAGAGGTTAGTAACTTTTGAATTAGTTCCGTAATTGCTGAGCAAATAGTCAATCAATCTGAGCAGTAAGATATAGCCGGTGGTTTCGTCGCCGTGCATTGTGCCGGTATAAAGAAACTGAGGCTCCGCTTCGCGAACCTGTACATTTTTCGACACCTTAGCCATCAACAATTCTCTCCCTTGAATACTCTGGCCAATACTAAAAACTTGACAAAGTTGAGGATATTCGCTGGCAAATTGATACATCATATCTACATATGCCGGGTACGTTGGATAGAAATCCCAATCTAAGATGCCTTTAACATTGACGTTGTCAAGCATTTTAATCTCTTTTGTCAATTCTCCTGGCTTTGGCAGTAGCTCGAAATCAATTCCTTGTTTGAGAAATTCGCCAAATTCCGTTTTGTTGGCATAAGCAAAAACGTCATGCCGGTTGACTTTATCTATCGAAATCATTTTCGATAATGCTTCAAGGTTTATTTCTTTATTTTCGAACTTAAAGTAAATCTCGCCCTTTGATCCAAAAATTTCATCAACGGTAGTTACATTGTTACCAGTTTGAGCGTAGATACAAGATATCAACAATGTGATAAATGTTAAGAGAAGATATTTTTTCAAAATCATGATTTTGCTATCTTATGGTTTATTAATTTTGATATTCGGCGATAAGCTGCTGAAGCTGTAAATTTACGGCTTTGTTTACTTTAACTAATGGAAGGCGGAGATTGTTAGCGGCAATTTCTAAAATTTGCAGCGCCGCCTTAATTCCTGCAGGACTACCATCTTCAAAAATCTTTTGCATTATAGGTAAGAGCTTGTAATGTATTACATTAGCTTCTGCAAATTTTCCCTTCAGGCATAAATTTACCATCTTTGAAAAGTCGGATGGGAAGGCATTAGCGACTACCGAAATAACGCCATTAGCTCCAAGGGAGATCAATGGAAGTGTTATGGCATCATCACCTGAAATGACATGGAAACTATCAGGTTTGCATCGTATTATTTCCATAATTTGGTTAACATTTCCTGAAGCCTCTTTTACCGCAACAACATTATCGCATTCGGAAGCAAGCTGTAACGTAGTTTCCGCCGACATATTAGCGCCTGTTCGTCCAGGTACATTATAAAGGATCATTGGAACAGGACACACACTCGAAACCGTTTTATAATGGTAATAAATACCCTTTTGCTGCGGTTTATTGTAATACGGACTTACAGATAGAATACCGGCAATGCCCTCAAAAGACATAGTTTTTATTTTATCAATGATCTCCTGCGTATTGTTACCTCCTACTCCCACCACTACCGGAACCCTGCCAGCCGCACATTCAATAACAAAATCAACTACTGCTAACTTTTCATCGTTGGAAAGTGTAGGCGTCTCACCGGTAGTACCTAATGCCACTAAGTAGTTAACATTACCTGCAATCGTGTGTTCGACAACTTTTTCAAGTGAACAAAAATCAATATTTCCATTTTTGTGAAATGGCGTAACTAAAGCAACACCCGTGCCCGTGAAATTAAACTTCATAATTACTTTGAATTAATTGTACGTAAATAACTTACCATTGTTTCAGCAAACTCTCTACTCTCCATTCCATCAGTATTTTTTATCATAAAATCAAATACCTCAACCATTTTTTGAGTAAAGCATCCGGTTTTGAAATTTGCATGAGAATAGCCCGAAATATAATTAAGCGGAAGGATATCTCCTGCGCTGAAATCAATCAGCAAATCAAAATCTTTCTGAATAAAACTTTCGACAAAAGGCTTTTTACAAATTCCAAGGAGATTAAGATCTTTGGATGTGATGATATCCATTTTCAATTTGGCAAGGTAATAATTCGGAATTTGTTTCATAGGTAAGTAGGCGATAATACTAACCGCCTTGCCTTTTGTATTTAATTGTAACACAAGGGAATTAATATAATCATAATCCTCTTCGCTCTCCATCAAAAACAAAATTCCAATAGTGGATGCCTCAGTCAAATTGACAACCTTTTTGGTACGAAAAAGGTTTCTCTGTTCCCTTTGAATCTTTAAATGAACAATAAAATTGCGGAGATAATTAATCATCAGATTTTTTATGTTTTTTACCCGAAAGTTGCAATGACTCTTTTAGAAAATTTCTTAGTAATACTATTGATTCGCATACTAATGCCAGTGTTGATAGTCGTTTTATTAACAGTTCATCAATTTGAGATGTCCGATCGGTATAATTTTTAAAATCAGCTTCAAAAGTAAACAAAAAAGTTTTTTCAAGTTTTTCCGTTTAAAATCAAAAAGAGAAAACTATTTATCCTTTTTAGATTTTTCTTTTTCACGTATTAAGCTGTTTTGCACTGTTCTTAACTAAAAGCACGTTTTTTACAAAGGCATTATTTTTACAAAAAAAATTGTCATGAAGATTCTTCCTGTAGAGCTGATTCGCGAGGCTGATGCCTATACTATCAAAAACGAACCTATTGCCTCCATTGACTTAATGGAAAGGGCTGCTTATCAATGTTTTAAATGGATAAAAAAAGTTTTCAGAAGAGATGCTCCGATCAATATCTTTTGTGGACCGGGTAACAACGGCGGAGATGGACTGGTGATTTCCAGATTACTTATCGCTGACGGATACCACGTTGTTACGATCATTCTTCGTGTCAGCGATAAATTTTCTCCAGATTTTATCACAAATCTCGAACGTTTGGAAAAGAGTAAAAAAGCAGTTATTTACAACGTTACTACGCTTCAGGATCTTCCTGACATACCTGATGGTAGTATTATAATAGATGCCATTTTTGGCTCTGGACTATCCAAACCAATCGAAGGTTTTGCAGCCGAAGTAATTAGGCTTATCAACGATACCAATTCTACCCGCATAGCAATTGACATACCGTCGGGGTTGTATGCTGATCAGCATTCTGCTCTACCCAAAGCGGCAATCGTCAAGGCAGATTACACACTTACTTTCCAATATCCTAAGCTGTCATTTCTTTTTGCTGAGAATGAGCATTATGTAGGAAAATGGATTGTTCTTCCTATCGGATTAATGGATGAAGCAACTAAAGATAAGGAGATCAGAAATTTCACTATTGACAGGGCTGATGCTTTCTCACTGTTGAAAATCCGAACACAATTTTCGCATAAAGGTCATTTTGGTCATGCATTACTTATTGCCGGCAGTTATGGAAAAACGGGAGCTGCCGTGTTGGCCGCTCAAGCTGCCTTACGTTCGGGCGCCGGCTTGGTTACTGCCCATTTACCTGCCTCAAGCCGGCAGATAATGCAAACAGCCGCTCCTGAAGTAATGGTAAGTATTGATAATAATGATCGTTTTATCAGCCATCATCCCGATTTGTCGTTATTTAATACCATTGCTATAGGGCCAGGGCTTGGGTTAGCTAAAGAGACACAACAAGCTTTAAAATTACTCATTCAAAACGCCACTGTACCTTTACTCTTTGATGCTGACGCACTTAACATCTTAGCCGAAAATAAAACATGGATATCGTTTATCCCTCCACTTAGTATTTTCACTCCGCATCCGAAAGAGTTTGAAAGGCTTTTCGGAAAATTCGCCAATGCTTTCGAACGTAATAAGCGTCAGATAGAGTTTTCGGTTATGCATCGTATCTATATTGTATTAAAAGGCGCCTTTACCTCTATCTCAACTCCTGACGGCAAGTGTTTTTTCAACACTACAGGCAACCCTGGTATGGCTACCGGAGGTAGCGGCGACGTGCTCACAGGAGTCATATTAGGACTTCTGGCGCAAGGATATCATCCTCAAGAAGCTGCTATACTGGGTGTTTATCTGCATGGGCTTGCAGGTGATATCGCCTCAAAAGATAAATCGCAGGAAGCAATGATAGCTGGAGACATCACCGAAAATCTTGGCGCAGCATTTAAGAAAATTCGAAAAAACAAATAGGCTAAGTCATCAGCTAAAACACAAATTTTAATGAATAGCAAAAACGACTTTAAAGTAATCGCTGAGGAATTTGAAGACTACCGAATATTGCGTTATCAAGTCGCAGGTTTTAAAAATCTGCCATTAAAGAAAAAAATATTGCTCTATTATCTTTACGAAGCTGCATTATCAGGACGCGATATTATTTGGGATCAAAACTATCGCTATAACTTGCTCATCAGAAAGACACTGGAACATATCCTAAAATATAGCCAGAAACTTAAGGAGGATGAAAACTGGAATCTGTTCTTGGCATATTTGAAAAAAATTTGGTTTTCCAATGGAATTCATCACCATTATTCGATGGAAAAAATTGTCCCTCATTTTTCTGAAAATTATTTCACTTCCCTATTAACAGATACCCCAAAGCCTGATTTTCTGAAGGATAATGAAAACATAGAGGATTTTATCAGTTGGATTACTCCTTTGCTCTTTGTTCCTGAAATTGCAGCCAAACGCGTTGTTCTCGACAAAGGTGTTGATCTGTTAGCCGCTTCTGCCAATAATTTTTATGAAAACGTAAACCAAAAAGAAGCTGAGGAATTTTATGCTTCAATGGAAAATCCAGACCCTCTGAGACCATTATCGTTTGGATTAAATTCAAAGCTTGTAAAGGTGGATGGCAAGGTGGAAGAGAGAGTTTGGAGAGTCGGTGGTATGTACTCGGCAGCAATTGAGAGAATTGTCTTTTGGTTAGAAAAGAGTATCGAAGTAGCTGAAACAAACGGTCAAAAAGCCGCACTTGAAAAGTTAGTTGAGTTTTATAAAACAGGAAATCTCCAGACATTTGATGAGTACAATATTTTATGGCTTAATGATACAGAGAGCGATGTTGATGTTATCAACGGATTTATAGAGGTTTATGGCGATGCGTTAGGCAGAAAAGCCACCTATGAATCGGTTGTGCAGTTACATGATTTTGAGGGAACCCATCGTGCAGAGATCATAAGCACAAATGCCGAGTGGTTTGAGATGCACTCCCCTATTTTGGAGGAATACAAAAAAAAGAGTATAAGTGGAGTATCTGCCAGAAGTATTAATGTAGTTGTAGCATCGGGCGATTGCTCCCCTTCAATGCCTATTGGCATAAATTTACCAAATGCTGACTGGATAAGAGCTGAGCATGGTTCGAAATCGGTTACACTGGCCAACATCATTGATGCCCACACCGAGGCTAATAAAGAATCAGGTATAATCGAGGAGTTCTATTGGTCAGAATATGAGATTGAGTTATCCAGGAAATGGAATAAGTTAGCTACACAACTGCATGTTGATCTTCACGAGATAATTGGCCATGGCTCAGGAAGGCTTAAAGAGGGCGTAGCTCAACCACACGAAACTCTAAAAAATTATGCTTCCACAATCGAAGAGGCTCGCGCCGACCTCTTTGCACTCTACTTTGCCATTGATCCAAAGCTTGTTGAGCTTGGATTAGCGCCCTCGATTGACGTCGGTTATGCCGAATACAACTCTTACATAACCGGTGGATTGATCACACAACTTGCCAGAGTTGAAATGGGTAAAAATTTGGAAGAATCGCACATGCGAAACCGGCAACTTATTGCTAAATGGGCGTATGAACAAGGATTCAAAAAAAATATCATTGAAAAAAAGAGACGTGATGGAAAAACTTTTTTTGTTATTAATAACCACGACGAACTAAGAGAAATCTTTGGCAAGCTGCTACATGAAGTACAACGCATAAAATCGGAAGGAGATTTCAGAGCAGCGAAATACCTAATTGAAAAATATGGTGTAAAAATTGACAGAAAACTGCATCAAGAAGCCCTACAACGTTGGAAATCATTAGGAATCCCTAAATTTTCAGGATTCATGAATCCCGTATTACAGCCTATTAAAAAAAACGGCAAAATTTTAAACATTTCTATGCATTATCCTGAAAATTTTAGCGATCAGATGCTTTTTTATGCTAAAAACTACAGCTTTTTATAGTGGCTTTTTTATAAAGTTACCATTTGTAATTTGGTTTAAAACTTGCTGTTTCCATGAGGTACAGAGTATTCTCTACAGAAAATGTTGATTACAGGTTATTGGTAATAATAAATGTTGTTCTATATTTGCACCCTTAATTTTTAAAGTAGTCAAAAACAGAAGTAATTTACTATAAAATCAATTAACACATGCAGAACAAAGGATTCATTAAGGGCATTGCTATTTTATTTGCTTTAGCTTGTTTGTTTCATCTATCCTTCACATTTGTTACCGCAAGGGTTGAGAAAAAAGCTAGGGCTTTTGCATATGGCCAGGAAACGGAAATGCAGGCAAACGCTCTTGCAGGAGACGACTTAACTAAGTATCAATTTCTTTATGACTCTATTTCCAGATCAAAAGAAGTTTATTATCTGGATTCGATGTCAAATCAGATTGTTTACAATATCCTTATTAGAAAATACACCTATAAAGAGGTAAAAGAGCGCGAGCTAAACTTAGGGCTTGACCTTAAAGGAGGTATGAATGTTACCTTGCAGGTGGCGGTATCCGACATTATAGTCGCCTTATCGGGGCACAGCCAGAATCCGGTTTTCGTGGAAGCTATCGAGCGCGCCAAATTAAAAGAGCGAAATAGTCAGGAAGATTTCGTTGCCCTTTTCGGGCAGGCAATAAACGAAATTGATCCTAATTTCCAGTTAGCATCACTCTTTATGGCTGAGTTTAAAGATAAAATCAACTTCAATTCAACTAATGAAGATGTTCTACGAATTCTGTCAACCGAAACTAACCAAGCCATTGACCGCACATTTAATATACTTCACTCACGTATTGACCGTTTTGGCGTTACCCAGCCAAATATTCAAAAATTACAAACTGCCGGTCGAATCCTTGTTGAATTACCCGGTATTAAAGAACCAGACCGAGTTAGGAAACTGCTGCAAGGTACCGCACAGCTTGAGTTTTGGGAAACCTACAAGTTCCCCGACCTCTATAATTATTTCGAAGCTGCCGACAGCAAACTTGTTGATATACTGAAGCTTGAAAGTGAAGCAGAATCAAAAGAAGAAGCCGATAGTAACGAAGAGATTATTACCGACGAAGAATTAGCCGAAACAACTGAGGCTGCTGAAGAAACTATTGAAGATGTAGAGATAACTGAAGAAGCTGATACAACTCAATCGAAATTGTTGGATGAAATTGGTGATGCTACCAGCGATACACAAACCATGTCGTCAGAGGAACTTGCAAAGACCAACCCTCTATTTGCATACCTTCGCCCGAACCTACAACAAACACAGGGCGGTGGATGGGCTCCTGCACCTAATGCAACAGTTGGTTTTGCCCAAATTAAAGATACGGCACGTATCAACAATTATCTGCGAAAAATCAACAAAGATGGTGACGCTTTTCCACGTAACCTAAAACTTGCATGGAAAGTTAAACCAGAAAAATGGGCTCCCGACCTACTCGAACTTGTAGCTCTAAAAGTAACATCAAGGGATGGCACTCCTGCTCTTGACGGAGGGGTTATTGTGGATGCCCGTCAGGATTTCGAGCCAACCAGCGGAAGAGTTGAGGTAACAATGTTAATGAACTCGGAGGGCGCCCGCATCTGGAAACAACTTACCGGCGACAACATAGGTAACCAGATCGCTATTGTACTTGACGACTATGTATATTCTGCCCCTAATGTAAATGATGAGATCCCAAGCGGTAGATCATCCATAACTGGCAATTTCGAGGTGGCTGAAGCTCAGGACCTCGCTAATATCCTTAAAGCAGGAAAACTTCCTGCACAAGCACATATCGTTGAAGAAGCCATTGTAGGCCCCTCTCTTGGGCGTATAGCAGTAACAAATGGATTAATATCATTCGTACTGGCATTTCTCATGGTGCTGGCGTATATGGCTTTGTATTATAACAAAGCCGGTTTGGTAGCCAACCTTGCATTGCTCACAAATATCTTATTCATCTTCGGTGTATTGGCATCATTAGGAGCTGTACTAACATTATCCGGAATAGCAGGTATCGTACTAACCTTAGGGATGGCCGTTGACGCCAACGTAATTATTTTTGAGCGTATCAAAGAAGAGATTAGAGCAGGTAAAGGAGCCAAACTCGCCCTAAGTGACGGATATAAAAATTCCTATTCAGCTATTATTGACGGTAACGTTACTACTTTGCTTACCGGTATTGTACTTTATACATTTGGTTCAGGGCCAGTTCAAGGATTTGCTACAACCCTTATCATCGGTATTGTTTCATCACTATTCTCCGCAATCTTTATTTCAAGATTAGTATTTGATTATTTACTCTCTCGCAACAAGCCAATAGCTTTTGGAAACTCACTGACCATGAATGTATTATCTACGGTAAACATCAATTTCCTTGGCATGAGAAAAAAAGCATATATCTTCTCAGCAGCCATTATTTTTATTGGACTTGTCTCATTGGCAACACGCGGATTAAATTATGGAGTTGACTTTTCAGGTGGACGAACCTACGTAGTGCGTTTTGATCAACCTGTAAACACTAATGAAATCAGAGAAGCTTTGGTTGAACCCTTCGAACAACAGCCCGAAGTTAAGACTTTTGGCCCCACATCACAGGTAAAGATCACAACCAAATACAACATCAATGATAACTCGCCTGCAATGGACTCAATAATTCAACGTAAGCTTTTCGAAAGTCTTAATCAGTTCTATAACGATAAGTCAATATCCTATGATGAGTTTGTAACCGTTACTGATTCCGAGAAGCTCACAGGGATATTAAGTTCGCAAAAGGTAGGGCCAACCATCGCTTCCGATATCCGAAACCGCGCAGTGCTATCGGTAGTATTTGCGTTAATCATAATGTTTATTTACATCGCAATCCGTTTCAAAAGATGGCAGTTTGGACTTTCGGGAGTAATAGCGCTGTTTCACAACGCAATGATAACTATCAGCCTTTTCTCATTATTTTATAATGTATTGCCCTTCAATCTTGAAATTGATCAGGCATTTATAGCGGCAATACTCACCATCATCGGATACTCAATCAACGACACAGTGATTATCTTCGACAGGATCAGGGAGCATTTCTCCCTCTATCCGAAACGAACCTTGATGACTAATATCAATGATGGTATTAACTCAACTTTATCCAGAACAATAAACACAGGAGGTACTACTCTGGTGGTATTGCTCATGATATTCATCTTTGGCGGCGAGGTAATTCGCGGATTTGCTTTTGCGCTTTTTGTTGGTATTCTTATAGGTACCTATTCTTCGATCTTTCTGGCAAGTACGCTTGCGTACGATTTGTTGAGCAGAAGGAAAGTTAAAGTAAAAACCAAAGCTTAATAAAACTTGTAAAAAGTAAAAGCCCCAGCCAATATTATTCAGCATGGGGCTTTTTTTTATTTTTGCCACCGAAAACTCTTTAATAAAAACAGCATTTGACTCTATTATTTTTCAATATCGGTGGAGGAGAATTATTCCTCATAGTTTTGGTAATCTTTCTGATCTTTGGGCCAGAAAAAATACCGGAGATCGCTCGGTTTTTTGGTAAAGGGATAAATGAAATCAAAAAAGCAACAAGCCAGATAAGAGATGAAATAGAGAAAGAAACCGGCGATATAACCAATGTTGCCACCAATATTAAAAATGACATCACCGAAGGATTAAAGCAAATAAGCTCCCTTGATACAGAATACAACAAAAAAACCTATGATTCTGACTATAGAGAGGACATCAACAAATTGCCAAACAAGGAGGCTAATAAAAATGAAGCAGAACCCGATGCCGAACAAAAAAAAGAGAGTGATCAAAAAACATCATTACCAGATAGCATGCCTGTTGAATAATAAAGCCGATTAAACCTCCGTTAACGTGCCAAATAATCCGTAACAATAAAACTAAAAATAAACAAGATAAATAGTTGAGCATTCCAAAACATACAATGAAGCCATTCTCCCTATTAATATCATTACTACTCCTAATATTTTTAACACCGTTCGACTTTGTTTATGCGCAAACAAAAAAGTCCCAACAAGCGGATGAAGATTTTAACAATCTGCGCTTTTCTGTTGCCATACCCAAATATAAAAAGGCTTACGCACGATCGAAAAGAAATAAGCTAGAACGCAATCGTATTACTTATCAGATGGGTGAGTGTTACCGGTTTACTAACCAACCGAAAAGGGCTGCTGCTTTTTACAAACGTCTTACCCGAACTGGTTACGATCGTATCGAACCGCTTGTTTTGCTCCGATTAGCAGATATGCAACGTGCCAATGGGAATTACGAAGAGGCGCTTTCTAACTATGAAACATTCCTTGAAAGAGTCGCCGGTGATCCGTTAGGATTAGTAGGTATGCAATCGTGTAAGTTGGCGATTGAATGGGAGAAGAATCCGTCCAATTTCAAAATTGAAACAATAAAAAAGATTAACTCTCGTGAGAATGATTTTTCGCCCAGCTATAGCGATCCGACAGGCAGGGTTATCATCTTCACCACCTCAAGGGATGGCGTAGTAGGAAAAAAACCGGATGAATGGACTGGCCTGAACTTCACTGACCTTTTCACTACAAAACAAGATGCTAAAGGAAACTGGAGCCAGCCGGTTACCATTGACGATACAGAAGCATTAAACACCGAAGATAACGAAGGGCAAGCCGCATTTAACGAGAATTTCAGCCGTATGTACTTCACAAGATGCTCGCGCGATAATCTTACGGAAAATGGCTGTCAGATATGGGTAACCAGCAAGCAAGGGCGAAGCTGGAGCGAACCGATAATGGTTGATTTAGGTGGCGACAGCACTTCAGTCTTTGGACATCCTGCCATTAGTCCCAACGAAACCACCCTTATCTTTTCCTCCTCTCGGAAAGGTGGCGCCGGTGGTCGCGACCTTTGGATAGCTACACGCAATAGCGCAAGCGAAAACTTCACAGCGCCACGTAACCTCGGCGAGCTGATTAACACACCCGGCGACGAGCTGTTCCCAACTCTTAGAGGCGATAGCGTACTATACTTTGCTTCGGATGGACACCCAGGAATGGGAGGACTTGATATCTTTAAATCAGTAAAACAAGAAAACGGCACGTGGGGCGAGCCTGTTAATATGAAGCCACCTATCAACACAAATGCTGATGACTTTGGGATAACATGGCACCCCGAAGGCAATAACGAAGGCTTTTTCTCATCCAACAGACAAGGAGGACGGGGCGGCGACGACATTTACTATTTTATTAGTCCGCCAATCATCTATAATATCAGAGGTAAAGTATTGGATAAAAATACATTAGAGCCAATTGAAGAGGCTCTGATCAGCCTTGTAAGCTCTGATGGCACAACAGTACAAGTGAAGTCCAACTCTGTTGGTTATTACGAGTTTATTGACGGGCAAGTGAAGCCAGGCATAACCTTTGAACTAATTACCGAAAAGCCAAAATACTTTATCGAAAAAGCCATGGAGACCACCCTTGGCGTAGATGCAAGTAAAGATTTCGAGATCAACTTCGAGTTGGAGCCTATACCGGCTGAGCCGATCCTCTTACCTGAAATCCTTTATGACTTGGCAAAATGGGATTTAAAGCCGCAGTTTCAGGATTCGCTTCAAGGGCTTATTCGTACCCTTGATGCTAATGAAACTCTCGTTATCGAACTTGCGTCGCATACCGATGCCCGCGGCTCATTGGAATCCAATGATATCCTTTCGCAACGCCGCGCCGAATCGGTCGTTAATTACCTGATACAAAGAGGTATTGACCCCGAACGTTTGATTGCAAAAGGTTATGGCGAACGCGCTCCGCGAAAACTTAAGACTGATATCACACGCGACGGATTTAACTTCACAGCAGGAACTATACTTACCGAATCGTATATAGACTCTTTGCCTACACTACCAATGAGAGAAGCTGCACATCAACTAAACCGGCGTACCGAATTCTCAATCCTCCGAAACGATTTTATTCCTAAACCAAAAATACGTATCGAACACGACAGCGTTGATATTAAGATAATCACCGAGCCTGAAAAAAATATTATACCATTCACCAAAACTCCAACCGGAGCCATCGAAGCAACTTGCATTGTTAATGGAATAAAATTAAATTTCATCTACGATCGGAAAACACTCCGACCTACCATTTCGCTTGGTAGCGCTATGCGCCTACTGAAAGACGGAGCTATCACACGCGCTGATTTTCAAGGCAATCCCGACAATATTTTCAAGGATGGATCTATTGCCAACAGATCGCTGTTTACTGTGAAATCATTTATGATTGGTAATGAGAAACTTGAAAAGATTGAATTTCAGGTTGACCATAAGCTAACAAGTCAGCTTATGCTCGGCGAAATAACCTTACTGATGGTAGGAGAATATGAGATTGATGAAGAAAATATGCAGATCATTTTCAAGTGATGCCTAACAAAGATGATTCCTTTTAAAAATCACGCTTATATAGCCATTCAACGTAATTGAGAAACAACATTTTTTTTGAAGGATCACCATTTACCATTTGCATAATATCCGTAGCCTGATTGAAAAAAGACTCCACCTGCTTCATTGCCAATTGCTTGATATTATATTTATTGTAAATATCAATAACCTGTGATATTTTCACCTCAGGATCAATAGTTTCTGTGCCGGAAAACATGCTCTTCAATCTTTCTTTATCATGATCATTAGCTACTTCAAGGCATTTGAGGTAGAGGAATGTCTTTTTGTTTGTAACGATGTCGCCTCCTACATTTTTACCAAACTTGTCGGTATTCCCAAAAGCATCAAGCAGGTCGTCCTGCACCTGAAATGCCATTCCGGCATTTTTTCCAAAGTCATATAGAATGTCGGCTTGCTCGGAAGCAGCATTTGCGCATAAGGCGCCAATTTTTGTACAAGCGCCTAACAGAACCGCTGTTTTCAACGATATCATTTCAAAATAACGGTCAATGGTAATTTCCGTTTCCGTTTCAAAATCCATATCCAACTGTTGCCCTTCGCACACCTCTATCGCCGTTTTAGTAAATACATCAAAAATCTCTTCACGTCGCACCGAACATCTCAAGGCCATGTAACGACATGCTAATGCAAACATCGTGTCGCCTGAAAGGATAGCAATATTTATGTTCCATTTTTTATTTACAGTATCCTTGCCTCTTCGCAGCATAGCCTCATCCATAATATCGTCGTGCAGCAGGGTAAAGTTATGAAAGATTTCTAAGCCAATGGCAGCGTCAATAGCATCGTCCGCATGGCCACCGAACAGGTCGCATGAGACCAAAGTCAACACAGGCCGTATTCGCTTGCCTTTCATCCCGAGTATATAGCGGATCGGATCATAAAGCCTTGAAGGCAACTCGGGAAGGTCAATCTTGGAAATAGCGCTTTCAGCCAGATTTAAAAAATATTCATACTCCTTCATGTCATCGTATTAAAAAATCCTTAGTATAATGATTTTTATAAGCTTCAAACCATTGTAGTTAAAAAGGGAGAAGCTCTTGCTTTAACTTTTGATCAGCCTTATCAAATATTCGCCATAGCCACTTTTCAGCAAAGGCTGAGCGATCTTTTCAAGATGTTCGGCATTAATAAAGCCCATTCGGTAGGCAACTTCCTCGATACATCCGATCTTCAGTCCCTGACGATGTTCTATCACTTCGACAAACTGGGAAGCTTGCAACAACGACTCAAAAGTCCCGGTATCTAACCATGCTGTACCTCTACTCAAGATTCCCACTTTCAGCTTCCCTTGTTCTAAATAATGGCGGTTCACATCAGTAATCTCATATTCTCCACGTGCGCTGGGTTTTATGTTTTTGGCCACTTCAACCACGCTGTTATCATAAAAATATAAACCTGGCACAGCGTAATTGGATTTCGGATTTTTAGGTTTCTCCTCTATCGAAACAGCCCGGTTTGTCTTATCAAACTCCACTACCCCATACCGTTCAGGATCCGAAACATGGTAAGCAAATACAACTCCGCCATCGGGGTCATTATTTTCCTGTAACAGAGCTTGCAGCCCGGTTCCATAAAAAATATTATCGCCCAAAATCAATGCTGCCTTCTCTTTTCCGATAAACTCTTCGCCAAGCACAAATGCCTGAGCAATTCCATTTGGAACGTGCTGTACCTTGTAGCTAAAGTTGCATCCAATCCGCGATCCATCGCCGAGTAATTTTTCAAAGTTTGGCAAATCCTCAGGGGTTGAAATGATCAGTATATCCCTTATTTGTGCCATCATAAGTATTGATAACGGATAATAAACCATCGGTTTATCATAGATTGGCATTAATTGTTTACTTATTGCCATGGTAATAGGATGAAGCCTTGTGCCGGCGCCTCCTGCTAATATTATTCCTTTCATAATTAATATTTTTATAAATGGTTAAATTTCTTTTTTCAACTCACTAACATCGGCTATTTCAACTTTTAGATCATCTAATTCGATGTCAATCTCTTCATCAAATATTTCAAGATAGGGTTCAGAAAAATTGCGCGTTGTGATTTTCTTATCAAGAGAAAGCAGTAACGAAGGCAGGACAAATAGGTTGCAAAGTAGCGCTACGAGCATCGTAAAGGCAATAAGGTACCCTAACGCCTCCGTACCCCCAAACGACGATGTGGTAAAGATGATGAAGCCAAAAAAGAGTACCGATGACGAATAGATCATACTAAAACCTGTTTCTCTCAACGCATTGATTACCGAAGTTTTTATCTCCCATTTGTTCAGGCGTAAGTGCAGACGGTAGCGCGACAGAAAATGAATGGCATTATCCACCGAAATCCCAAGTGAAATACTAAAGATCAGTATAGTTGATGGCTTTACGGAGATGGAGAGAAAGCCCATCATGGATGCTGTCATTATTTGTGGTATAAGGTTAGGAACCATTGATATCATAATCATACGAAATGAAGAAAAGAGCAACGACATCAATATCGTGATAACAATCGTAGCCAGAAAAAGACTCCAGATCAAATTGCTGATAAGATAGTTCGTTCCTTTAAGAAAAACAACGCTGGTACCTGTCATATCCACTCTATATTGTTCTGATGGAAAGATGCTATCAATACGTGGCGTTAAGTCATCTTTTATCCGCTGTATATCTTTAGTTCCAATGTTGGCCATCTGCACGGTAACCCTCGCCAACTGAAGGCTGGTATCAACAAACGAGTTTATAATTGTGCGCTGATCGGTTTTCATATCGGGCACATATCTAAAGATAAAATTTCTCTCCTGATTATTTGGCAGGTCATATCTTTCAGGGTTACCGCCATAAAAGGCCTGTTTTGCAAATTTCACCACCTCCACTACTGAGAGCGCTTTGGACAACTCGGGATAATCCTCGAACACATGTTGCAACTGGTCAATTTTTTGGAGAGTAGCCAATTGCATAACTCCCCTTTTTTTCTTTGTATCAATAGAAAACTCTAAAGGCATCACCCCTTTAATGTTCTTCTCAAAAAACACAAGATCACGGTACAGTCTATCTTTTTTAGGGATATCATCCACAATATTTCCAGTTGTTTTAAGTAAAGTGATACCATAAATGCCAGCCAACACAATTAACATTGTAACAATATAGATCACCCTGCGGTGGCGCTGTACTATTGATACCACCCTTTCTACGATCCTTCTTACAAGGCCTTGCTCCAAATGCACGGTATGATTAACAGATGGCGGTGGTAAAAAGCTGAATAGTATCGGGATCAGGAAAAGTGTCATCAGATAGGCTGACAATATACTAACTGAAGCTACTGTTCCAAACTCAATAAGAACCTGATTACCTGTTACGATAAAAGCGGCAAATCCGGTTGCAGTCGTCGCATTGGTGAGTAAGTTGGCATTTCCGATATACATAACCACACGCGTCAGAGCTTTAATCTTATTGCCATGACGTAGTATCTCGTAATGATATTTGTTGAGCAGGAAAATTGAATTCTCCACCACTATTACAATTAGTAGCGGCGGCAGAATACCTATTACCGCCGTAATCTTATACCCGAACAGGACTATAAATCCCATCAGCCAGATCACATTAATGATAACTATCAGCATGGTGGTAGCTACCATTTTCCAATTACGGAAAAAGATCATCAAAATGGTGGATGCAATCAATAATGATATGCCGACAAAGAACAATAGCTCACTCTCAATTTTTTTTGCGGTAATAGTCCGGATGTAGGGCAAACCAGAAAAATGTATCGGAGTATTATGCTTCTCAGAAAAACGCTCGCCTGCATCTTTTATAGCGTAAATCATACCGACACGTTGTTTGGTATTTAACACCTCCTTGTCGAGCGTTACGGCCATCATTGTAAAATTCGTCTCTTTATTATAGAGCAGACCTTCGTAAAATGGAAGACCGTAAGCAATATTTAATAAGCTGTCCAACTCAGCTTGAGTGCGAGGTTTACGCTGAATTACCGGCTTGATATCGAACCGGTAAAGCGAATCGTTTTTTATCAAATTGAACAACCGGGTAACCGAGAGCACACCTTCGACTCCCGATATATTTTGAATCTCACTT
Source organism: Bacteroidota bacterium (assembly GCA_029570835.1). GTDB lineage: Bacteria > Bacteroidota > Bacteroidia > Bacteroidales > WCHB1-69 > UBA5429. The sequence continues at coordinate 27,438 of JAKPTX010000109.1, read as the reverse complement.
GTGAGATCATACCAATCGTTAAACTCATCCAGATTTTTAATGTTTTCATCATCAATACCGATAAAAATTACACTTCCATCTTCTCCAAAGATTTGCTTAAACTTCTCATAATATACTCTTGTGGTATCGGAGGCAGGCAACATTTGGGTCATCTCATACGAGAGACCGATCTGTCGTGCTTTGTAAGCCATGAATATTGTAAGGATAAGAATAACGCCAAGGTTCCAGTTCCTCCTTCTCAAAATCAGTCTGGCAAGGTACGTCCACATTTCATTTAAATAGTTTTGGTACTAAAATTGTTTAGATATGCCTTAATTTATTAAATAAAAAATCAGGCCTCGAAATTACGTTTTTAATTGATTTCAGATTAGATAACTAAAGATATTTCCATAATTCTCGTTTAATAAATAATTATTCTAAATGCCATGAACAAGATAATTAGTTTAGTAATACTTGTCGTCCTTGTGTCGTGCTCAGGCACAAACACTTTAATCAAGCAAAACCGCTACGATGAAGCTATTGATTTACTTACAAAGCAAGTAACAAAACAAACATTCAGCATCAAAACCATCGAAAAAATTGACCAGATAATGAACGAAGCCGTCAAAAAAGATCTATCAACCATCGAGCATCTTAAGCTATCAGGAGAACCAGATGTGTGGTACGAGATCTTTGGGATTTATCAAAAAATTGAAGCCCGTCAGCAAAAAATATCAACTTTGCCCGACACTGCAATAAATTTGATGCAATACAAAATCGAAGATTACTCAGATTATACTAATCAGGCACGCATCAAGGCAACGCAATATCATTGGGCTAAAGCCGAGAGGCATTTAGAAAACAATGATCCAAAGGAGATCGAAAAAGCGTACCATCATCTTTTAAAAGTCCAGGAGCTCGCCCCCGGATACAAAACCAGCAACGAGCTTCTGTCGAATTTCAAGAAGGCAAGGCCTGTTGAGATATTTTATCGGGTAAATAACCGCTTCAAAGGCTATCTGCCTCCCGCCGTAATTGATGAGATCACCTATCTTGACCTCTCCTCTTTAAGTACGACAACTTATAAATTCCGAAACAAAAAGGCAAAGAAACAGCCATTTGATTACATCATCTCGATAGATATTTATGACGTGAAAATCATTCCGGAAAACACCAACGACTCATATTATGTTGAAACAGCCCAGGTACAAGATGGAATAGCTTACAAGTTAGACGACAACGCCAACTTTGTTTACGATAGCCTTGGCCGTAAAATTGAATATCCTAAACTTAAAAATATTGCCTGCTATGTAACCGAAACAGTAAAGAAAAAGGCGATTTTTATCGGTGGAAATGTAATTATATCTGAGGCTGCTACCGGTAAAACCATCGGCGAACAGGCTATTTCCGGCGAAAGCCGATTCCTTAGCCGTTCCGCAAAGTTTAAAGGAGATATCAACGCATTAGCTCCTGAAACACGGGAGCTTCTTGGTAGCAAAGAGGCAGAATACCCCTCCGACCTCGAACTGATAATGCGCGCCAGCGATAAATTTAAGATTAATGCTGCGAATTACATCATTCATGAGATAAAACAGAAAAGCCCAATTACAACCGAAGCAGATCACTCTTTTTAACCTCTTTTTTATGTCGAATCCCAAAGTCCTCTTTATTGATAATGCACACCCGCTGCTAAGTGAAAATCTTACCGCTCTGGGTTTTCAGTGCGACTATTTCGAACATTTTGCCAAATCCGACTATGAATCGGTAATTCACAATTACGAAGGCGTTATCATACGCAGTAAAATCAAGATTGATAAGTCGTTTCTACAAAAGGCTGAAAGTCTGAAATTTATTGGCCGGGTAGGCTCGGGCATGGAAAATATTGATGTCAGCTTTGCCGAATCTAAGGGGATTAGGTGCATCAATGCTCCTGAAGGCAACCGAAGCGCAGTAGGCGAACATACACTCGGGCTGTTGCTAATGCTGCTGAACAACCTTGCAAAAGCAGATAAGGAAGTTCGACAAGGACTTTGGATAAGAAAAGGAAACACAGGAATAGAAATAGAAGGTAAAACGATAGGGATCATTGGCTATGGAAATATGGGAAGCGCCTTTGCCAAACGATTGAGCGGATTTGGAGCAAAGGTGATCGCTTATGATAAATATAAATTCGGATACGCCGACCAATATGTAAAAGAGGCCGAACTCGAAGAGCTTTTTAAATATGCTGACATCGTAAGCATGCATGTTCCTTTAACTCCCGAAACCGAATATATGGTTGACGAGAAATTTATTGATAGCTTCCAAAAACCAATTTACCTTATCAACACCGCCAGAGGGAAGGTAGTGAACACCGAAGCGTTGGTAAAACATTTGAAATCAGGTAAGATAAAGGGCGCCGCTTTGGATGTTTTGGAGTATGAGAATTATTCTTTCGAAAACATTGAAAATCAAAATATCCCGAACGCTTTTAAATATCTTATTGAAGCTGATAATGTGGTTTTGTCGCCGCATATTGCAGGCTGGTCGCACGAATCGGCGCAGAAAATGGCTGAAGTGATCGTTGAAAAAATTAAAGCAATTTATTCATCCAACTTATAACTCCGAATCCCAAATTGACCAATAACCTTTGGTCTGCCTCCCACCAACCTGATCTTGAGGCAAAAAAAAACCGGAAAGCAACTTCATTAGCCCTCCGGTTTCGTTTTTTTTTCAATAATATCTATTCCGGCTGATCCGGTAAAAATTCTGTTTCATCCACAAAGGTCAGCTTAAAAAGTTGCGATTTAGTTCCATCAAATTGACCTTCAGGATTAGCTGACGATGTTATGATGTAACTAATGGTAGTATCAGGAGTAGATATAGCCCTAAGTTCCACCGGCGAAAAATTATTTCCTTCAACCGTAATTTTGTAAACCTCATCGCTGGTTTTTGGCGTATCCTGCGAAACGAAATTGACGCTGGTAAGCCGCTGTATTCTGCTCAGATAACGTAAAGTCTTCAGCGAGTCGGCAGGCTGACCATTAATCATCCAACGGTCATCCACCTTTTCAACATTAAAACTATAATCAGGATAATTAAAACTCAACCTTGCAATATCATCCCTGTTGACGCTAACCAAATTCTTGTTTCGATACGAGTTTACATCTTTCTGATAGTTCATCCGCAAAAATCCTTCTACCGCATATACCCTATCATCTTTGGCGCTACGTACGAAAGTGGTCATTTTTCCCTGCTGCTGCATCTGCATCTGACCTTGCGGCGGTTGGGTGTAAGAAAATTTTCCGAAATAAATATCGGCAACATTTTTCTTACCGCTGCTCAATGTTACACGAATAGCTAATGAATCGGTGATATCAAAATCACTCCAGTACTCTTTTGATGTTGCTGCAATTCGTTCGGGCTTCATCTCCTGAAACTGTGATAGGATAGATTTCACCACGCCATAATCAGCGCCATAGCGATTCCCATTAGCCTCCACACTCCAATCGGCTAATGCATTGCGAACAAGTTTAATATCAGCATTATCAGACGGAATTTGAATATGTATTTCACTTACCGAAGCAGTATCAACAGCTACTAAGATCCTGCTGAACGAGCGTTCCTTATTTCCGGTAAACTCGCTAATTGCATAAATTGCCGCCAATATTACTAAAATAATGACTAATACTTTTATATTCAATTTTTTAAACATAACCTTCCTCCATTCTCTTTATACGTTTTCTTCTTCTGATCTCTACTCTAACAACACCCACTACCAGTACAAAAGCAATTGGTAAGAGGAAGTTGAGCCATTTAACAAATGTCCTCTTTCCATCTTCCAATTCTTTCAACGGCCTTGAAGTAACCTCTTTAGTACGTAGATCAATCAGGCCGGTATCATCTGAAAGCCAATCAATGGAGTTTACCATCAGGCTTACATTGTCAGGCGGCCTTTGTTGTGCCTCTTGTCCTTCACCGTTTACGGCAAAATCGCCATCGGTGATCAACACCATTTTTGCAAAGCCTCTCCCAGCAATAGGTCCTTGCAAGATAGCTCCAAGTGTTAATCCGGAAAGGGGAAAATCTCTTTCAGTCCACTGTTTTTCAAGATTGATAAATAAAGGCGCCGACAAGGTTCCTGAACTTTCAGAAGTCTTTAAAATTGATGTAAACCTAAGTGATGTATCTGCAGCGCCAATAAAATTTATAGGGCTTGCAAATTGAAACGTTACCTCATTAAGTCCTTTTGTAATGGGCATCTCAGGAAAATTTCGGATAGCGGGCCAGTAAGGAAAAGGTATCTGACGAGTGAAGGTCATAAAACCTGCCTGCTGCCTCACGCCTACGGTGCCGGCGCTCCTATCCACAGCAAAGGTATTGTCAATGGTAAGCCCTTTTTCGGCCAACCAACTGCTAAGATTACCCGTATTGACGTTGCCCTGCATAGTCTGTAGATCAACAGTTACATGATTATGTGCGATAAACAAACGTCCGCCATCAGCCAAATACTCATCCAATCTTTGCAATTCATAATCAGAAAACGAATCTGTTGGCGCCACTATAGCGAGAGTAAGGTATTTATGTAAATCAACAGACTCATCTTCAAGCCTCACCGGCGTCAAGTCATAAAGTACACTTAACTGCTGCACTGCCTGTTGCATCGCATGTATCGAGGGTTCGCCATGACCTTGTATCCAGCCAATTTGAGATTTATTGATCAGCGAAAGCTTTTTTATTGACGATGATAACGTGTACTCCATAGCTGCGCCAGGTTGCACAACAGGGATTATTTCAGTGCGTTCGCCCATCACAATCTTTGCCCCCAGATAAACCCTTTGCTGCTTCACCTGATCCTTCTCCCTTACATTCAAAACTAACGGCTGAATACCCGACTGCATGACCTCTTGTTCCAACTGCTGGTCTTCATTCGGATTGAGGAACTCATAATTCACCATCCCTTTGGAAATGTTGGAATATTCAATCAACAAATCCTGAAAGTCCTTTCGCGCCTTTTCTATTTCAGGCTGAGAACCACGGGTAAAATAGGCCGTAACTGTTACAGGCTCGTTGAGCGAATGTAAAATGTCCTTTGTAGCTTTGCTTAACGTGTAAATCTTATCTCCGGTAAAATCGAGACGGACGAAAAAACGTGTAGAAAGTACATTGATCAAGATTAGCACAACTATAATAAGCAGCAGTTGCGACAGTATAGATTTTTTCATTTTCATACTTAATTTCCTCCTTTCTTAAGTTCTATTTTTTTGCAATATAGCCTCTGTACCAACAAAGCTCAAAAAGATTATTGAGATAAAGTAGATAATATCCTTACTATCCACCACCCCGCGCGAGATAGATTCGAAATGAGCGCCAAGGCTCAGGAAATAGAGCACCTCGCTGACAAAGCCACTCGAAGCCATTGATAGAAAGCCAAATACAAAATGAAAGAGTATCCCAATCGCAAGCGCTAACAGAAAACCAACGATCTGATTATTGGAAATACTACTTGCAAAAAGACCTATGCTGATATAAGTCGCACTAATAAACAGCAGGCCAATATACCCCATTATCGTAGCGCCATGATCAATATTACCCAACTTTGCAACGGTGATGTAATAAGGCAATGTAAACACGAGTGCAATAGCAATGAGTAATAGGGTTGCTAAGAATTTCCCGAAAATAACCTGCCAGTCGGTTACCGGACGGGTAAGGAGCAGTTCAATAGTTCCTGTTTTGTTCTCCTCAGCAAACTGACGCATGGTGAGCGCCGGGATAAAAAAGAACAATGTCCAGTAAGAAACGCCAAAGAAGGTCTGCAGGCTTGCCTGCTTAGTAAAAAAGATGTCGGAACCGTAGAGCCATGTAAATAACCCGCTAAATCCAAGAAAGGCAATCAGCATGATATAGGCTGTGAGCGAGTCAAAGAAGGACTGCAATTCCCTTTTAGTGATGATCCAAATTTGCCTCATATCTTAATACTATTTTTTATATTTTAATGATGATTATACTGTTAAAGAGATTAATTGTAAGTAAGCTCGCGGAAGACATCTTCAAGTTTAGTCTCTAAAGATGTAAGCTCGGTAAGTATCCAGCCATTCTTCACACAAAGGTTGAAAATATGCCGCCTTGAGGAGTCGTCGCGTTTGCTTTGTACCTCAAAACTGTTTTTGGCCTTGTTTAATATATCCACCAACTCAACTGTAGGCAACTCCTTAAGTTTTTCAAAAATAGTGTCTGTATCGGCCTCTTCAATGGTTACTTTTAATATCTCCTTCCCTTGCGCCCTTTTGCGCAGGTCGTCGGAGGTGCCATCGGCAACGATTTTACCTTTGTTAATGATCATTATCCTATCGCAGGTTGCCTCTACTTCGGCAAGGATATGAGAGCTAAGGATCACTGTCTTCTGTTTCCCTATCTTCTTTATCAGCTCCCTGATCTCAACGATCTGGTTAGGGTCAAGACCTGCAGTAGGCTCATCTAAGATAAGCACATCGGGGTCGTGTATCAAAGCCTGAGCAAGACCGACACGCTGGCGATAACCTTTGGATAACTCACTGATCTTCTTATGCTTCTCGCCCTCAAGCCCGCAAACGATAACCATCTCCCTGATCCTATCTTTGATCTTCGCCGAACTGATTCCCTGCAACTCTCCTACAAACTTCAAGTAATCAATAACGGGCATATCCTGATAAAGAGGGTTACTCTCGGGCAGGTAGCCAATTCGCTTTTTGATCTCTTCAGGCTGCTCATAAATAGAGTACTCCCCCACCCAAATGTTACCTTCAGTAGGGATAAGATAGGTGGTAATAGCCTTCATGGTAGTGGTCTTTCCAGCTCCGTTAGGACCTAAAAAGCCAAGCACCTCCCCGGTGTTTACGCGGAAAGAGATATTATCAACCGCGCGTTGCATACCATAAACCTTAGTCAAATTTTCAACGACTATGTCCATATTCTTCTCTTTTAAAATTCATATGCAAAGTAACTAAAAATAGAGTAGTTTATTGAGGAACTATTTTTTTGGTTAACATTATTTAACGGTAATATAACTATATCCCTTAATAAATATGATCATACTTATTGTTAAAGCCAAACAAAACAGGATCAATGATTGTGATTTTAGGTTGTTTTAAGAAATAAAAAACTCGATGAAAAAGAAAAGTTACACAGAGTAATGCAGAGAAAACTAAACAGAGTACTCAGTGAAACTCCGTGCAACTCTGTGCAACAAAAAAACATCACAGAAAAGGTGGTATGATTTCAGAATAAAATCCAAAGCATACTCTACCTAATCCTTTCTTGTATCGCCCTCCAATAACCATTTATATGCCGGCACAGCATCTATTCTCGGCGGCAATTTAGTAGTATAATCATTCTCAAAGTTCACAATTATGATACCTACAGGAATATTAAATGCAGCCATAGCTTCATTTAGTCCGTTTATCTCACGGCTATAGTTTTCATTGTTCAATTCGTAAACAACTTGAATTGCCTGTACAATTTCCATATTCTCCCTAATCAAAAAATCGCATTCATGCTTGTTTGAATGATAAAAAACCTCATGCCCTCTACGAAGTAACTCGATAAGAACAACATTTTCCAACAAACGACCCCTATTTCCGGAAAAACCAAAACCCAAACGATTTGGCAGGGCATTGTCTATTGCATACACCTTACGCGAATTCATGATTTGCTTTTTGACCGAATAATCGAATTTTCGCAAATAATGAAAGAGGTATCCTGCCTCAAAATAGGAGAGATAATTTTTTATGGAGCTCAGGCTTTTAATACCTGTAATTTTTTGAAGAGTAGCATATGAAAAAAGCTTTCCAATATTTGATGCCAAAAACAAAGCCATTTCACGAATCTCCTCAACGTTGGTCAGGCGAAAGCGAACCACAATGTCGCGGTAGAGTATATCCTGAAACAGGGCATGGGCAATATCTAAATCGCGTTCCGAAACTACTAACGGAAATCCACCCATAGAGATATACGAACCGAGGTCATTTAAAAGCAGTGAACGTTGCTTAACCGAAAGTTTATCCAATGCGTAATCCTTTTTTAGAAAACAAAGGTATTCGGCAAATGAGAATGGAAAAAGTTCAATCACCTTGTTTCGTCCTGTCAAAGATGTTGATATCTCCGAACTTAGCAAAGTGGCATTGGAGCCAGTTACAAAAATTTTATGGCCCTGCTCATACATTCTGTTGGCAAACCTCTCCCATCCCGGAATAAGTTGGATCTCATCGAAAAAGAAAACAGGTTCTGTTTGATACATCTCAATGTGTAAAGCATAAATATCATTGAGCAGCGCTGGATAAGAGGTAATACGCTCATCATCGAAATTACAATAACAAACCTTCGATTCATCAAGCTGCATAGCCTGCTGTATCAAAAACATCAAAGAAGATTTACCGCAGCGACGAACTCCGGTAATTACAACAATCTGCTTCGTGCGAAGATAATTATCAAGATGTATATCCCGTTGAATTAAGCCTTTCTGGTTTAAAAATGCCTCTTTCTGATCAATAAGTATCTGTTGTAAGTACAACCTGTTCATTTACTATGTCGCTATATTTACGATTGGCAAAGATAATTTCTTTTCATTAGAAACGAACATATTTTACTAATATTATTCGTTTATAAAGAATGATTTTTGATATCTCTACTATATTAAACATCTGATGTTAATTGCAGGGTTGGTTAATCTATCCAATAATATCAAGATCATAGTTTCGGGTAAATAAACGGAAACAGCGGCTAACAGCTATTCCCAACCCGCACTCCATCATAGCCGATGCCTATGAAACTACGTACAAACCATTGCGAAAATAAAAAGTTACACAGAATAATGCAGAAGAAATAAACACTCAGTGCAACTCTGTGCAACAATAAAAACACCACATATAAATAAAACAAAGTACTCCGTGAAACTCTGCGCCTAACTCTGTGAAACTTTAAACTATAACAACAATTCGCCCACTCTCCCACCTATTTAAACAAAACAAGCCCCCTCTTAACCACATTCTTCACTTTCTGTAATAGCAACTCTTTTGCCCAAGGAACAAAGGCGTCGTTCCAACGTTGCGGGTGAAATGTCATCATGATCTTGTCGGGCAGGCGACCTTCGTTGGCGGCTTTGATGATATCTTTAGTACTCCGGAAGACTAATCCCTGAGATATCCAGCGTTCCTGATGAACGGGTATCTTATCTCGTAGGCTCACCTTATAACCATCCCAGCGGCGGCCGGTATCAGTAAGGTAAAAGAAATCGTTGAAGTCAATGTCGAAGTAAGGCTCGCCGATGATGCCAAGGGAACGGTAATCATAGTGTTTCCACAAATCTTTGCTATCCCAAGGGGAGCGTGGACTACCGTGCATACAGATGGTTTCCACGGCAACTATACGGCGGAGCTTCTCCAAATTGGCAGTGAAATCTTCGTAAGCTTTTCCAATATCGCCGTTGCAGGTGGTCAGCGATTCGTAATGATAGCCCACCTCATGGCCAAGGGCGGCAATCTCGCGGATTATGTCTTCGTCCCAGCTTTGGGGAACAACCCTGAAATAATAGGAACCTTTAATGTCTAATGAAGCTTCAATCCTGGCTGTATCCAGACTATTTTTCGGTAGGAGATCAACATCGTGGCGTAGAATTACGAATTTTTCGGCATGCTCGCGCACACTCAGGTAGTGCTCGAAAGTGTAAAAAGCATAACCTGCAGATTGAAGGGTTGTTAATAAAGTTTTGTATTTTTTAAGTGTGAAGTCCATAAATGAAGAGTTGAAGAAAAAGGTAAAAGATAAAAGTGATGGAAGGAAGTATCGTATCAGTGTTTGTGATTTTAGCTTATTCTAAGAAACAAATAACTCAGTGAAACTCTGTGGAAAAGAAAAGTTACACAGAGTAGCACAGAGTACGCACAGAGTTACACAGAGGGAGAACAATCCAAGAAAATACTAAAAGTTATAAATGAAAAACCCCGCGTTTGCAAAGAGTTCAAAAGGATTTTGTAAATATTTAAAGTGAAGTCCATAAATGAAGAGTTGAAGAAAAAGGTAAAAGATAAAAGTGATGGAAGGAAGTATCGTATCAGTGTTTGTGATTTTAGGTTATTCTAAAAAACAAAAAACTCAGTGAAACTCTGTGAAAAAGAAAAGTTACACAGAGTAGCACAGAGTACGCACAGAGTTACACAGAGGGAGAACAATCCAAGAAAATACTAAAAGTTATAAATGAAAAACCACGCGTTTGCAGGACCATCAATAATGCCTTATAGCTTTTTAAAGTAAAGTCAATCATTAAGAATTTTAAACGATTAATCCAGCCTTGAAAATCTCAAGCCATATCGGCTGACAAATTTTACAAATTCCTCACCAATATCCGATTTACCAATCCGTGTTTTATTAAATACATCAAGATACATTACATTCATAGTAATGTTTTTTGGAAGGCTGTTATTTTCCTTAGAAATATTTGAAACAATAACTGAATCAATGTTCCTTAACTCTTCAGGTAAATCAAATCTATTTTCATTAATAGTTAATGAGAACTTTTTACCTTTATAATTACCATTTACTAATATTCTCTCACTATTATCAATCCTCTCAAATTCAACACCGTAATATTGGAGATGTTGTAAAAAATCCGAAAGAAAACCAGAAAATATTTCTTTAACTTTTTCTTCCGTAATAGGAGAAGGGAAATTATCTTTTATAATTTTTGCAGGTGAGCCCGCTATAAGGCAATTTGATTCAAAAGATTTATTAATTAAGGAGTTAGCGCCTACAACTACATTATCCCCAAGGCTGACGCCAGGCATAATAAACACCCGCCAAGGCAGCCAGACTTTTTGACCAAGAGTAATTGGAGCAAAAGAAACAGGAAAACCATCAAGCTGATTAAGCCATGAGCCATGAGTAAACAAAAGGCAATGGCCTCCAATCCCAGTATCATCACCAATTTTTATAGGCATAGTTGTGTTAATAAAAGAATACTCCATAATAATTGTTCGCTTACCTATATCAAGACTCGATTGAGGTGTTTTCATTCCACCAATTATAACCAGTTCATTAATGCGAGAATCTTCACCGATTTTTAATTTTCCAGTATCAATAACCGTGAATGAACCAATAGTAACAAATCGCTCTATAATTATGTCATTAGCCCTGATTATTGAAGCTAAACCAATTTTTACTCCATCCTCAATAACCACGTTTTTACCAATTATAATGCTTCCAAGCCCAATCGAAACATTTTTACCAATTTTATAGCCTCTGGCTCTATATAATAACTTTTTAAAAAAGGAAGGGAGAATGCCTGTTGATGCAACCGCCTTAAAAGGTATCTTTGTTTTTTTAATTATCATATAAATTGTCTTTTTACAATTAATAAACCAATTAAATTAGTTAATCATAAACAACTCACTTTCAGTGAGGGATTAAAAGTAATTAAGTATAAGTTTAGAAGCCAAAGAAGGTTTGGGGTGGAAAAATTTCTGAATCTGAAAAAAGAAAAAAATAACCTCCGTCTTCAGTTTGCGGAGTAATCTGCGGAAATTGAACCCGGCTGCGGCCATCAATGCATTGATTTTGTCTCCAATTTGACCTTTGATATAGTTTCTTCCCATTCGGCAATCATGTTTTATATGTCCGATAATCGGTTCGATGGCAGCTCTGATTCGGCATTTGGCTCGTCGCCTTCGTTCTTCATATTCGCTCCTATCTTTTTAACATCAATTGACATTTTGAAAATCAACTCAACACCTTCTTCGCCGATTCTTTTGCAAAAGTGTACTAAATCGCTCGAATCACAAGGAAAGTGCCACTGAAACTCAGACTCTCCACAGAAATATTGATAATAATGATTTTGAATCCATTGATCTACAATGCTTTCGTCTCCAAAATTGTTAAGCCTTTTAAGGATAAGCAATCCTGCCTTCAGGCGAATAGGCATGGAAGGAGGTTCCGGTATGGGAATAAAATTTTGAGAGATCATTCTCCAAATCCTGCCAAGTAATTCGATCTGCAAGCTGGATCAATGGTTCTTGTGGGTTGATGATCTCTTTGAGCGCTGGTGAAAACAAATTCTTCTGTGATTGATTGGGTGATTTTCCGAGCATAATTTTCAAACTTTTGATCAAAAATAAGCAAAACCTCGCAATATGAAACACCTAAAATCAATTTTTGATCAACAGTATATTGTTGATAAACAGGACTTAAATATGTTTTAAGGATCATCTAACTTAGTTGGGAACCCACCTCAGAGCGAATTGAATTTAACCTCATTTTAGCAAATAGTTTTAGTTTCATTCAATTATAATGGAACTAAATGTCATTGCAATTTACTAGCGAATTATGAACTTAAGTCAGTTTTGTATCTTATCGTAATTAAAGTTCTTGTAAAATGTCGTAATTTAGTAGGGAAAATAGAAATACAAAGCTATCAGTATCTTATTGCATTCTTTAATTTTTTTTCACACGTAAAAGCCTTCTTTTCTTATAATCAAACAAATCAAAGAACTAAACACAAAAAGTAAAAAATAACAAACAGTTCACTCATTAAAAAGCCCTCAATAAATATTATAAAATTAAGAACATTACGGTTTAGCAGTTGTCAATATCGGCAATTTCTCTTTACTAGTTTTTAACAGTAAATCTTTATTTCTCACTCCCATATACAAACCGGGAATAATAATCAATAGTATAAAATAAATTTCAGTAGTGTTAAGAGCCTTCATAAAACCCAACATGATTATAGCAAGAGTGGATAACAAGTAGTAGAATCTAAATTCTTTATCAAAAAGATTAAAAACGGGAGTAAAAATCTTATATAGAATTAACAGATATCCTAAAAACCCAAAAACACCCCAAAGAGCTAAACGACTCATCCAGTATAAATGACCGCCGTGCCCCATTTCAGTGTCATATTTACTGTAATAACTGGCATCTCCGAAAAATGGACTAGCTTTAAATGCTTCAAAAAGCATCGGGTATCTTTCCGCTCTTCCTCCAATAGGATTTGCTCTATCAAACCTTTCACCAGTTAAGGTGTAATCTGCTAATTCAACAAATTTATAGTGTATATTTGAATCAGAAGGGAAATAATCGCTTATATTTAAAAGAGAATTTGTCCAGAAATATTTTGGGATTATTAATGAAATGATAATTATTAAACCTATTACAAATATATTTCGTTTAAAATTCGCTTCTCCAAAATAAGCCATGAGAAGAATTATTAAGGCTACAATAATATTAGCAAAAATTTGTGCATATAATAAAACAATAAAAAGAAAAACAGTAAGTACAATTGCCCTACGTCTATTTAACCAGTCAATATTACCCTTCTTATAAAAATAGATTAATGTTGGAAACAATGCCACTATAGCTGTCATATAACCGTACGACCCAATACCTAAGTGTTTTACACTAGAATAGTACAATTCATCATCAATTCTCAAGGATGAATACGATGCTCTAACAGCACCCGGATAAATATGAGTAGCAATAATCGTCGTTATCCCACTTATTACTATAAATAAAAGTCCTAATCTTGATAAATGATTCCAGAAAACTGGATTATTTTTTTGAAAAAGCATAGAAAAAAACAAAACAATTACAATCATGTCATAAATATCATAATATATCTTTCTACTATACCAATCATCGGAAAATCGCCACAGCGTATTTTGCAAAATGAGTCCATAGAGTAATCCAAAAATTAATGCGTATTTAACACTATTTAAAGTTAGCGCTTTATTATGATATAGTACTACAAAAACAATAAATATTGGCGCCCACAAATATCGAAAATTCCCTAATACAATAAAATTTTTATTAAACACATATAGTAAATCACTCGCTAATAACATGACGGAAATTATACCGACTATTGTAAGGTTACGTAAAAAGTACATGATGGTTTATAATTAATTCTTTATATTTATGAATTAAGAGATTGATAGATTGCTTCAAACTTTTGAATATTATTCTGGGTAAACTTGGTTTTTGCAATATGATAAGCATACTCTCCCATTTTTTTCGCCTCATTAGGATGAGAGGCCATCCAATTAATAGCTTCAGCCAGTTCTTTGGCATTTTCCTTTTTCACGATTAGTCCTGTCTTTTTATGCTCTATTATTTCTTCCATTCCTTTAACATCTGTGCCTATAGCCGGTTTTTTATACAGATAAGATTCAATTACAGGGCGAGCGAAATGAGGTGTTGAAAATGGAGAGACCAAACAACAAATATTTTGTAAATACTCATTTACTTTATAGGTCATTCCAATAACCCTTGCTTTTGGATGACTATTCATCTTTTCAATAGCTTTTTTTCTCTTTCTTCCATATAAAAGTATAAACATTGCTATTTTTTTTAGAATACTCATTTGCTTTCGAGGCACATTATAAGAACCGCCAAAATAAACCGCAACATTTTCATCTAAAAAATCAAGCGCTTTTACCATCGTGTAGAACCCCTTGACCTTTGCTGCTCCACCCAAATAAAGAAAGTTAGCTGAATTATAACTTGAGAGGCTAATTTCAAGCTCATGATAATCAACCGTATTATATATTACTTTAGTTTTATTCATCAGGCCAACCCTTTGAGCATTATCACAGCTTATTGCAACAATAGAATCAGCATATTTTTTAATTTGCCATCTTAAAAAATAATGCATTGGGTCAATCATGCCTTTTCTGAAAGGTTCACGTATATGAATCAGAACCTTTCCTTTTTTTGATGAAGGCTTAAGCCAATCAGTCAACACCGATGAATTCAGGTGTATCACATCAGGGGTAAACTGTGCTAATTCTTTGGCAGCAAAGAACTGTCTTGAAAGTAACCACAATATTAACCGATATAAAAGTCTAAATATCTGATATGATTTAATATAACCGACCTCACTGTGAACAATGTACTTATAATATTTTTTATAAAATCGCGATTGGGCTATGGAGTATGAGATGTTATTATCAGCTAATTTTTTAGACACTATGGAATCCTTTAACAAAAGAACATGTACAGAATATTTATTCTCATCAAGGCTCTTAATTAAATTAATCATACTAATTGGCGCCCCCCCCCAACCGGTACCATGATGAACAAAGAGAATTTTTTTCAATTTAAAGTTTTTAGCTGTTTTTTAAATATCTGCGATTTAGGCCTGCCTTGATATAAACTTATTTTAAGGTCCGAACCAAAAGTAACAAACTAAAATCAATGCAAAATATTACTTAACCAGAAATGGATTAAATCCATCGTTTGGCCTTTTATTAAAGAGCCAAAGCATGAAATACCAACAAGCATATAGTTCAGGTTTGACAGGCTTAAACTCTCTTTTGCTGAT
Organism: Bacteroidota bacterium; assembly: GCA_029570835.1. GTDB lineage: Bacteria > Bacteroidota > Bacteroidia > Bacteroidales > WCHB1-69 > UBA5429. The sequence continues at coordinate 12,137 of JAKPTX010000109.1, read as the reverse complement.
TTTTCCAAATATTGTTTTCGCTAATGATCTGATAACTAATTTAAAATAATGTGTAAAAAGCCTTCTTTTTGGATAGTGCAGATAATATAACATAAGAACCGCATAAACTGACCAGTACCTTATTGCCAATATTTTTTGAGGATTCCCACCAGTGGTTAAATGATGGTGATGCCAAATCCTTGATTTAGGTGTATATATCAATTTAACTCCTTCCTTTTTGGCTCTTAACACATAATCGTTTTGTTCGCCATATAAAAAGAAATTAGTGGAATAATAACCAACCCTTTCAAATACTTGTCTTGGCAATAACCAGAACATATCATCTGTCATATCTAATTCTATCTCCTTATCATACTGACCTGTATCTAATTCACGGCCATTTTTTACATAAGGCGGAAAATCCAACTTTTTTTTATTTCTGCACCACTGACCAACATACTGAAGTGTTTCCGGCTCATCCATATTATAGACCTTACCTGTTACAATTACATTATCGCCATATTTTTGGGCAGTAATTACTAGTTCATTTATTGCATCTTTATCAACTATTGTATCATTGTTCATTATTACAAAATATCGGGGAATAGCTTCCGAAGCTTTAAGCAGGCCATAATTTACGCCTCCAACATATCCGATGTTTTTTCCAATTCGTAATAAATTGATATTATCGTTGTTTCTTAGAGAATTTTCCAAAATCCTGTAATCATCTGTTTCCGAACCATTGTCAACTAAATAAATCTTAAAATTGTCATAACTTGAATTCAATAATGATTCAACGCAATCCAATGTATCCTTAGAATGATTATAGTTGATCAGGATACAGACAACTAAATCTTGTTTAACTGGCATCATAAAGAAGAAAATAATAGGATTGTTATTGTATGTACTTTTATTTTTGCTTTTACATTCTTAGTTCACGTAAGTAAGTTACTCATTTTCTATTTTTCATAAATAACAGCAAGAAAGATTTGACAATTGATTTAAATTCCCTAAACAAGAAAAATTTACTTAGTGGATCTCTACATAGGTAAATAAACATCCACACATATTTAAAATAATTTATAATATTTGGTGTTAACAGGAATTGTGATTTAATTTTATGAAATTGCAACCAATTTAAATCGTATTTATTCAATTTATGAAAGTAATTCGGAATATTGTTACAGTATTCAATTAATCCCTCAAGATATTCTTTTCTATTTTTTTTGAACTTTGTGGATATGCCTATTCCTGCATAATAAATATTTCCTATATAGGGTATATAATAAACGGCATCTGTCGCATAAAATGGAAAATTATCAGTAAAGCCTTCCTGTAGGCTTGATGAAATTATTGATCCCTTTTTTCTTTTAATTATTACATTTTTTCTCTCTTTAAAAATTTCATAGCTTTCCCCACGTCCTCTGCCATAGACAAGTCCTCGAAACTTCAAAGAAAAGGGGTTATGCTTTTCTACTAAATTATTTTCATTATGAATAACCTCTTTGCCATCCGGATAAATTGCCTTAAAATCAGTAATCACACAGTATTTGTCTTTTGAAAAATCAACACCGGCACTAATAACAGTTTCACAGGTTTTTTTAAACAACTCACAGCCAAATTCGTCGTCTCCTGATAAAAAAAATACTATATCGCCTGTTACTTTATCATAAGTGCTATGCAGATTCTCATAAACACCTAAATTATGCTCTTGCCGGTACGCTTTTATTTTATCAGGATATTTATTGAGATATCCCCGAATAACATTCCAAGTCCCATCTGTTGAACAATCGTCGGAAATAATTAATTCATATAAATAATCTTTTTGACAGATTACCGAATTAATTGCCCTACTTATAATTTCTTCCTGATTGTAGCAGATAATAATTACTGAAATCCTTGGATTTTCTTTTTTCATTGAAATTATAAAACTTGGTAATTATTAATTAATTGGCAAACTTCAGCAATATCAAATGGATTTATTATCGGGCTCATAGGTAAACTCAACTCTTGCGCATGAATTTTTTCCGTAATAGGAAACGACAATCCATTCCAGTCCTGATAGGCTTGTTGCTTATGTGGCGGAATGGGATAGTGGATCAGCGTTTGCACACCGTTCTCTTTTAAGTATTCTTGTAATTTATCCCGTTTGGGGGTTAAAATAGGGAATAGATGAAACACATGCGCATCCCAATCTTCAACAATAGGTAGTATTATATCAGGGTGCTTAATATTTTCAATATAGTACGTAGCAACATCTTTTCTTTTTTGGGTATCTTCATCTAAATATTTCAGTTTCACATTCAGAATAGCCGCTTGAATTTCATCCAATCTGCTATTTAATCCCTGATATTGAAAAACATATTTCCGTGCTGATCCGTAATTTGCCAAAGAACGGATTGTTTCTGCCAGTTCCTTGTCGTTTGTGGTAACTGCGCCTGCATCACCAAAAGCACCCAGATTTTTTCCGGGATAAAAACTATGACCTGCGGCATCACCTATTGAACCTGTTTTTCTACCTTTGTATTTACACCCATGTGCCTGCGCATTGTCTTCAATTAATTTCAGGTTGTATTTCGAACAGATGTCGCCAATCTTATCTGTAAAAGCACACTGCCCATACAAGTGAACAATCATTATTCCTCTCGTTCTTTCTGTAATACTTGCTTCAATCAGTTCATCATCAATTTGATAATTATCAAGTCTAGGTTCAACTAATACCGGAACCAGTCGGTTATCAGTTATGGCAAGGATTGAAGCAATAAAGGTATTAGCAGGTACTATAATCTCATCACCTTCTTTCATCACTCCAAGCTCAATATACGCTTTCAGTATCAGTCTTAGTGCATCCAATCCATTTGCAACCCCGATACAAAATTCTGAACCAATGTATTTAGCATAATTTTTCTCAAAATGCTCATTTTCCTGACCCTGCAGATACCAACCGGAATCCACTACACGACTTACTGCTTCATGAATTTCAGCAGTATATTTTTCTGTAATCTTTTGTAAATCTAAAAATTTGATCATCTTAATCTTCTCTAACACGTTTTAAAAACTTCGCTGGAATACCAACATGAATTTCGTAATCAGGGATATCTTTTGTTACCAGGCTTGCTGCTCCGGCTGTAGCAAAATTACCAACTTTGACATATGCAAGTAATGTTGAGCCTACAGCCAAATCGGCACACAAACCAAGTTCAGAATAACCGGTCATAATTGACCCCACCGAACAATGGCATAAAGGTCCCATTTTTATATTATGCCCAATCATTGAGTTTGCCATAATCATTGAACAAACCCCAATTTGTGCCATTGGTCCTACATAACAATTTGCCATAATAAACACACCGGGTTCAATAATGGCATTGGCTGCAACAAAGGCAGATTGATGTATAATTGTAGCTAACCGGTCTTTCGGGATATTAGCTTTTCTAAAAAGTTGCTCAGTTAACACATTACGACCAACCAAATGAATTGCCCAGAAAAAATAATAATCTGTATTTAACAATAAGTCAGGAATAGTACCCAAACCACCAATCACAGGATATCCGGCTACTTCTTTTTCATAATCATTAATAAAACCAGCAACCTCCCATTCATGATTTCCGAAACGTCTTTTGTTGTCTTCAATGCAGGATACAATCACCCCACCGTTTCCTTCGCCTCCAACAATAACTACTTTTTTATTCATTATAAAATTAATTTTCTTTATTTTCAAATAGAATGGAAATTCCTTTACCCCTCCACCCTTTTAGCTTATCCTTGAAGTTAACAAATGTTACTTCAGAATTATATTTGTCCTGAATCACACAAATACATTTTGAAATAAACTTCGGGTGAAGAAATACAACAACAACAGTACTCCTTAGTTAATCAAGGAAACATTACATATTTCAGATTTGCTGTTCAATTTTTTTCGCTTTACTTAGGATATCCTTTGCCATCTTAACCATTGGTGGGCCAATAAACTTATTATCTTTAACAGCAACACCTTTACCGGAAGCTATTGCCTCGTCTGATAATTTGAGCATTTCCTTTGCCCAAGCTATTTCTTCTTGTGATGGAGAAAAATATTGATGAACTAAAGGTAATTCCTTTGGATTTAACACTAACATACCTTCAAAACCAAGCTTCCTTGCCAAAATTAAGTTTTTTTCAAGATCCTCCAAATCATGTACTTTTACATGAACAGTGTCAATTGGAATTATTCCATTTGCTTTTGCACTCATCGCTATCATGGCACGTGGAGTAAAAATACTCTGTCCGTCTCCGTCATGTTTTCCTCCCAAATTAGTCATAAAATCTTCACAACCAAAAGCTACCGCAATTAACCTATTAGTGGAAGTACCACATATGTCCTGAATATTCATTACTGCACTTGCTGTTTCAATCAATGCAATTATCTTAAAAGTCCCTAATGGAAACCCTTTTTCATATTCAATAGTTTCGAGCAACTTACTAAAGAAATATATATCTTCCCCTTTTTTTGCTTTGGGATACATAAACCCCTCAATTCCATCGACTGTTAACTGGTACACATCTTTCAAAAGTTCTCCGCTTTCACGATCATTTACCCTTGGAAAAAGTACTCGATTTTTTAATTTACCTTCATCAATATACCTGAGAATATTATCCCGGGCAATCTGTTTGTTTTGGACAGGTTGCACAGAATCTTCAATATCAAGTAATAAAACATCAGCGTTCACCCTAGTAGCACTATCCATTAACCGCTCATTGTGCGCGGGTACAAACATAAGACTTCTAGTCAGATAATCAACTTTCATTTGTTTAATGTTTTTTAATTAGTACATGTCTTTTAAAACTCAATACTTCCTCGCCTCTTTGGTTTGAAGCAACTGACTCAACATAAACGATTCCTCTGTCAGCTTTCGACCTTGAACTTCTTTTATCAAGTATCTTTGTTTTTACATAAATTGTATCTCCAACATAAACTGGAGCAAGATGTTTAATATTTTCGTAATCCAAATTGGCAATGGCTTTCCCACTTATATCCGGAACAGTAATACCCACAGCTAGACTAAATACTAATGTGCCTACTACTAGAATTTTCCCATGTTGTTCTTTTTGTGCATAATCAAAATTTGTATGCAGTGGGTGGTGATTCATTGTCATTAAACTGAAAAAATTATTGTCACTTTCAAAAATTGTTTTTGACAATGTATGTTCTATGACTTTTCCAATTTCGAATTCCTCAAAAAACATCCCAAGTTTACTTGCTTCCATTACCTTTATAATTTAAATAATTATTATAATCTCTTATATAATCAAGTTCATCGTATTCCATTGATGCCAACACCAAACAAACAGAACCTGATGAAAAATTCGTCAACTCCCTCCAAATTCCCGGAACAATTAATAATCCCTGATAAGGACGATTCAACGAAACAGTCCTTTTAACTTTTCCATCATCAAGTATTACATCAAAACTACCACTCGCAGCAACAATCAATTGTCTTAATTCTTTGTGCGCATGCCCACCCCTATCCTCTCCTCCGGGGATATCATACAAGTAATATATACGTTGAATTTCAAAAGGTAGATTTACACCTCCTTCAACTATGGTAATATTCCCTGCCCGATTATGAATTTTATTGAGAGGCAATATACCACAATCATACACACTTGAATTTTTCATAATGCAGCTTTGTATTTTAAAAATTGCTGATATTCATATATATAATCATTGGAGTTATAGTGCGTTGAACTCAACACCAAAGCTAAGCTATTGGTTGAAAAATTTTGCATTTGTCGCCACAGACCAGCTGGAACATACAAGCCGTAATAAGAGCGATTCAACGAATATGTTTGCTTTTCCTTCCCATTATCTATTACCACATCAAAGCTACCCGATAAAGCAACAATAAATTCTTGTTGTTTTTTGAACGCATGTCCCCCTCTTACTTCACCACCCGGCACATCATAAATCCAGTAGGTGCGCTCTATTTTAAACGGAATATGATTGTTCTCTTCAATAAATGAGAGGTTACCTCGGGGGTCTTCAAATTTCGGAAGGTTGATAATCTTTGCTAACATAATTGAACAGTATGTGTTTTATGCTTCATTCTTTTTTAATTTTCTCGTCAAAAAAAATATAAAAACCAGGTTAATTGACATCATAAGTAAATAAGATAGAACCTGTCCTATAGCAGCGCCAGTAAATTGCCATTTGGAAATTAAAACCCAATACAAAAGTATTGTTATTAACACTCCAATAATTTTAGAGATCAAGGAAATAAAGGTAAACCCTAAGACAACAATTGATTCAGTTGTTAGATAATACATTGTAGTTGTCAGTTGCGAAAAAGCTAAAATCCGTGCATATTTTGCTGAGTATGTATATCTACCTGCTGTTAATAAATCAATAACAATTGGTGCAAAGAAAACAAAAATCGTTACAAAAAAAGACACACTTCCCAGTATGAGACTAAAATATTTAAAAGCGCTTTTCCATTTCCTTTTTACAATGGCTTTGTATATATCAGGTTGAAAGGTGCTGGAAACTGCACTTCTAAAAACGCCAATAAAACCGGCCATTTGTGCTGCAACAACATAATATCCAAGCTCATTAGAGTTACCAAGCCGCTCCAAATAAACCCTGTCATAACCTGATGTAAAAAAATGCAACATAACTCCAATTATAAGAGGCCAAACAAAAAGAAGCATAGCTTTAAAAACAGTTTTTTCAAATTTTATTCTCATTAAAGACCTTTTGCTAATAAGAACGTATAAAAAAATCAAACCTGTACTAATAAAAGTTGCACTCAATTTACCAAAAGCGCCCAGTTTAATGCCTACTACCAATAATAGACTTAATCCCACACCAGTTAATCCCTGACTAACTGATAGTTTAAAATACGATTTACTTTTTCTTTCCATTTTATAATCAGTTAACTGTAATGTGATTATGCCACCCAAAGGTATAGTAAATATTGAAAGAAAGGCATAAGGAAAAAAAGGCATCGTTGAATCTTTATTTAGTAGTTTCATGTATAGGAACAATACTATGAAGGAAATTGTTGCCAGTATGAATGAAAAAAATATCAATGATTTAAAAATAGTAGCTTTTAGAACTAATCGTTCATTATCAGCCAATTCAAAATATCGTTTAGTATAATAGGCAAATGCATAAAATGTAATTAAAGGTGTAAGTAAACTATTAAAAGAGGTAAAGTATCCAACGATTGCATAATCAACAGGGGTCATGTTTAAGGCAATCAACGGATTGGTAACCAAATGAATGAACATTGGTATAATGGATGCTAACATATATATGCCTATGTTTGATGCATTTCCCCTTATACGATTGAAAAATGTAATGGGAATTCGTCTATTTACAAACATTTTCATTGTAACCGGAAGCTATGGTTTTAATAAGTTTTGCTGGCACGCCGGCAACTACACATCTGTCTTCAACTTTCTTATTTACAACTGAACCTGACGCTACAATTACATATTTACCTATACTAACTCCTTTTAGTACAACACTATTTGCCCCAATATAAGTATCGTTACCAATTAAAACCGGAGCAGAATTAGCTGGATATATGTTATTCAAACCTGATTTTGTCATATCAATATGTGTAATAATTGTATTATTCATTGAAATAACCACATTATCGCCAATGGTGACTTTATCGCGTAAGTCGAAAAAACAATTTTTACCGATATGACAATTATCTCCTATAATAAGATTGGAATAATCATTACAATTGTGAAAAATCAGGCCAGATTCTATATCGCAATTTATTCCAATCTTTGCACCATTAATACTCAGAATTCTTTTTAATGAAACTTTATCTACCTGTCGAATAAAATGGTTAGCGACATCAAAACCTAATAATTTCTTACGCCACCAAAAACGAAAACAATTATATTTAGCATAAATAAACCGGATTTTACGCCTCAAACCCAAGCCTGTTTTCATGATTTGAATTGTACAATTTTTTCAATGATATAATTTACTTCTTCATCAGTTAAATCCGCATGTAAGGGAAGTGTAATAAATCTGTTTGCTTCTTGCTCAATATACGGACAGTTACCTCCCCACTCTTTAAACAAAGGTTGAAGAGATAATGGGGTATAATGACAGCCTGTAGCAATCCCATGGGATTTCAAATGGATCATCAGTTCATCTCGCTTTTGGGCTCTGATTCCAAACATCTGATAGACATAATTATAAGGTTCGTAAGGCAATAATGGCTTAACACCTTCAACATCTTTTAAACCATCTACATACTGATGTATAATTTCAGATCGTCTGGTATTCATCGTAGGAAGTTTCTGAAGCTGTTGCAATCCGATGGAAGCTGCCAGATCGTTCATATTGTATTTGTAACCCAATACATTTAACTCATAAAACCAATGTAATGCATTATGGTTTTTGTGTGTGTAGGTCTGAGCAGTTTTCCAGTTATCCTTATCAATACCTACCCAACGCATGGCCTTTACATCCTTAAACAGTTCAGGTTCATTGGTCACCATCATACCTCCGTCACCGGTTGTCATGAGTTTCTTCTCTTCAAAGGAGTAACATCCAATATCTCCCCAGGTACCTAATGCTTTCCCCTTATATATGGCTCCGGAAGTATGGGCACAATCCTCCACTACCTTTAGCCCATATTCCCTGGCCCATGGCATTAACAACTCCATTGGGACCGGATGCCCGGCATAATGTACCGGCATTACAGCTACAACGTCTTTATTAAACTTGCGTTTCATATCTTCTAAATCCATTCCAAGAGTAATCGGATCCGAATCTACAAAAACTGGTATTAGCCGGTTATAAAGTACAGCTGAGGCAGTAGCTGAAAAAGTTAATGAAGGAACAAGCACTTTTTTACCTTCCGGAAATCTGAAAGTAGCCAATGCTAAATGCAATGCCGCTGTTGCAGAGTTTACCCCTATTGCAAGTTTAGCGCCGACAAATTCAGCCCATTTTTCTTCAAATTCATTAACTCTGGGGCCAAGCCCAACCCATGAGCGATCAAAAGCATCCTTTACTGCAGAAAGTTCCTCGCTTCCAAGAGAAGGTTTAAAAAGCCTTATATTCATAATTAAATTGCTTTTATTTGTTCTTTAAATTGTTTAAAAGTCAGATTCTTTAGGTCTTTATCTGAAAGCACCGGATTTTTAACAGGCCAAACTATCTTCAGTTCAGAATCATCCCAAATTATCCCTCTTTCGTTTTCTTTTGAATAATAATTATCTACTTTATAAAGCACATGAGCATTCTCTGTTAATGTGCAGAATCCATGTGCAAACCCTCTTGGAATAAATACCATTTTTAAATTAGCTTCTGACAGCTCAACCATATCCCATTTGCCAAATGTTGATGAATCTTTCCTTAAGTCAACAAAAACATCAAGGATCGCTCCCTGAATACACCTGACAAGTTTAGTTTCTGCATTAGGTGGTAATTGAAAATGCAACCCCCGAATAGTTCCTTTATTAACGGTTTTGGAATGATTTTCCTGTACCCACAGCTTATGAATTCCTAAAGCCTCAAAAAGGTTCAAATCATAGGTTCTCATAAAAAAACCTCTTGTATCTTCTATTGGCTTTAAGCTAATTTCAAAGACACCTTTTAATTTCCGTTCCTTAATTTCCATACTTCCTTATAAAATTCTATTTGTTTGAGTGAAAGGGCTTCCACACTCTCATCTTTAAATTTTAAATACCATTCCAGAGTCATCTCAATTGTTTCATTTATGGTAAGAATGGGTTTCCATTTTAATTTTATGTTTGCTTTTGTAATATCCAAAGTTAATATATTGGCTTCATGCTTTTTTTCAACGTCAGATTTATCAATCCAGGCTCCTCTTCCGGAAACTTCAAGTATCTTTTCTAATAACCGCCTAACAGAATAAATTTCATTCGGATAAGGCCCGAAATTCCACCCTGATGCAAACTCACTATGACCTTCATATAAAGCTGCACCCAAAACCAAATACCCCCCCAAAGGTTCAAGTACATGCTGCCATGGTCGCGTAGCCGAAGGATTCCGTATTTCAATATCTTTATTATTTAAAATCGCTCTCATAATATCAGGCACAAGTCTATTCTTACACCAATCTCCACCACCAATAACATTTCCAGCTCTTGCTGAGGCAATTAATGGACTGTTTTTCTTATTACAAAAGGATCTTCTCCATGAACTGATAATTAATTCAGCAGCCCCTTTACTGGCACTATATGGATCGTGTCCCCCCATTGCATCATTTTCTCTATAACCCCATATCTGTTCTCTGTTTTCATAGCACTTATCAGTTGTAATCATAACTGCAGCCTTCACTGTTGAGGAGTCTGTGATAGCTTTTAAAACATTTGCAGTACCCATTATATTTGTTTCAAAAGTCTCCATAGGATTATTATAACTATCGAGAACCAAGGGCTGTGCAGCCAAATGAAAAACGATTTCAGGTTTCTCATTAGTAAAAACTTCGGCTAATCTGTTTACATCCCGAATATCTCCTCTGTAATCCTTTATTTTTTTTCCTATATCCGACAGCACAAAGATACCCTCAGGGTGCTCAGGATCAAGTGAGTACCCCGTAACATCAGCGCCTATATGATGAAGCCATAGCGATAACCATCCGCCTTTAAAACCAGTGTGCCCTGTAACAAGCACTTTTCTACCTTTATATGTATTTAAAAATCCCATTTTTACCAAATTTTCCAGACTGGATTTTCTTTCCACATTTTTTCCAGCAATTGATTATCCCGATAAGTATCCATGCACTGCCAAAAACCCTTATGGTGATAAACAGCCAATTCTCCTTGTTCAACAAGAGCATCTATAGGTTCGTTTTCAAGGTTAACCTTTGGATCATCGGGTATAAGATCGAGAAATTCTCTCTTAAAAACAAAATAGCCACCATTTATTGGAGCTTGGTTATCAACATCTTTTAGTTGTTGCTTAAATTTTGCAACCTTATTTCCATCTATAACAAGATCGCCAAAACGCGATGGAGGATAAACCCCGGTAACAGTACCAATAGTATTTATCTTTTCGTTAAACTTCACTAATTTTGCAATATCTACATTACTTACAGCATCACCATAAGTAAGCATAAACCGATCTTCAGTTATATATTTTCCGCATATCTTAGTGCGATAACCCGTCATGCTTTCATCTCCAGTCTCCACCAAAGTTACTTTCCAATCTTCATTAATACAATCGCTATATATCTCTACATTACCATGATTTGCCAAATCAACAGCAAAATCACTGTTATATTTATAAAAATTCAGGAAGTAGTTACGAATTACATCACCTTTGTATCCAAGAGCCAACACAAATTCTTTGAATCCGTAATGTGAATAATGTTTCATAATATGCCACAAAATTGGTTTACCACCAATCTCAACCATTGGTTTTGGCTTATACTCCGTTTCTTCCCGTAAACGAGTACCCATGCCTCCACATAGAATAATTACTTTCATAATAATAGTTTTTAAAAATTTTTAGATTTCAAGTTAATATGGGTTTTACTCCTATTCTTGAGCCAAATTTCTTTAGACCTTTAATCATTTACGTATTGCCACTAATTGTTCAAACAATTCTTCGAATTTGGGCTTATTTAAGAATCCAAGGTTAAAAGAAATCATCATTTGAGTTGCCAACTTAAAAATAGATCCTAAGGAGATCGCAAGAAAATTATTAAAGTCCTTTAAAGTATTTCTGGCTGCACCTTCTGCGATGTTGGAAGGTATTGAAACAGGGATACGTCTAATTTGATTCGTAAAACCTTATATCCTCCGATTGTGGAAAAGACTCCGTATATTTATAGATCAAGGTTACAAAACTTATTGCTCTATTCCAAACCTCTAAATCTTTATGTATCTTCAACCCAGCCCACTCATAACTCACACCTTATCACCCTATACCCCACACTGTCCTTTTCACATAATCCGTATAGCTCAAGATTATCCTTACCACCTTTTCACTTACATTTGGCATTCTGTAATCCGCCACCTCCCTAAAGTTCCGCTCTTTGCCCCCTTTTTGATATTGTAGTTGTGTCAACCCTTGCAATATTCTCTCCGGGTTTAACCCCACCATCATCACGGAGGCTTCTTCCATAGCTTCGGGGCGTTCGTGGGCTTCGCGGATGTTGAGTGCACGGAAGTTCATA
>JAKPTX010000085.1 GCA_029570835.1 Bacteroidota bacterium | reverse complement strand
AGATCGGCTGTCCGACTAATTTTATTTCCGTAATTTTACCCATGTTGTATTTAGTTTGTGGTAAAACCAAATTACAACATTGGGGGAAACCTTAGGGGAGTACCCCTCTTATTTATTTTTTAATCGGACACTACTGATATTTTATCAATACACTCTCAAGAATACAAATTGACTTTGGAAGGACAATTTCAGTACCTTCATTTATAAGGAGCAACTTTGTGTAATTTCTGTCGGCTTTACATAGTATAATCCTATCAAGATCAATAACTTTGTGCCCATTCCTTGCAATTATATATATTGCATTACAATTAGTAGCAGGATTTATGAAAACCTCAAGGTTTTTCATAGGAATTAGGATGAAACTGTTACACTGTTAGTATATTTCTTGTTGTTAACACCTTTGTTATAAACAGGCAGACAATAAGATAAATTATTAATCCCTTTTAATTTAGATTATTATTGCTAAAGCATGTGTTTGGCTTCAGCCAAACTCTTGCTTTTGATTGTTTGCAGTCCTAGTTGTTCGTCACATCCCTTAAACCTAACGGCCCGGCGGTATGTTTTAGTAGGCGTAACCCGACGACAGCACCGGGCAGAGTCCTGGTACCCCGCGCCAGCGGGGCCACAAAACTGTCACGGTGCAAGGAGGGTTTGGCGCGTGTTTTTGCCGTCATGGTACAAATTTTATTGAGTTCTGGCGCGATCGCGGTACAATTTAGATCGGAGCCGCGAACTTATCACCAGTTACAAATTTGGTCGGGAGCACTGGCGCAGTGTCGCGATACAATGTTGATCGAAGCCAGAATACTGTCAAGGTATATAGGATTTAAATTGCAAGCAGAGGCGCGTGTCCGGGTGCAAGAACCATTACGAATTTGTCTTGGGAGCAGGAGCTAAGCAAAAACCGTGACAAGCCTATTAAACATACCGTCCGTGTTATGTGGAGCGCTATGTTAAAATCTCATTTAGTCGATCAAGTTTTTGTTTTACTTCTGGATCGATATCTCGAGGATCCATTAATGCGATTAAGTTGTAATAATCACGTTTATAAAAGTCTTGTATTAGATTGATCCGACTATAGAACTCCGGAAAAATAAGATCTAACCATTCATCTGATAATTTTGCATTATTCCACCATTCATTGGAAAGGTCATTTAAATATGCAGGAATTGTGAAATTTGCAATTGTTTGGTCCATTGTGGTTCTCAAATGAATGGATGTAAATTGGGGATATTTATGTCCAAGCAATTGAGCATGCCTTAATAAGAGGTTAGGTCGGGCAAAATAATTTTCTAATTCTCTTTTTGACCAACACATTAATGGGAGTCTTGGATTGTCCTGATAATTTGGAAGTCTGTCAAATAGTGCAATACCTTTAAGTTGAGGGTATATCTCTTGAAGGGCAACAAATCTAGAGATAGCAGTCCCGGGAACATTGTCAGAAGTGTAATCAACGTTAGCAGTCCTCAATGCCCTTTCAACTGGGTGTCTCAGTTTGTTTGCAAAAGCTAAAAGCATTTGTAAATCTGAAGATCCTTCAAGATATATTACATGACCCTTGGATTTAGCTAGGTAATATTTTTCCCAACCGATTTCAGTTAGTGACTTTTTAATATGTTTAATTGACTGATTATTAGTCGATTTATTCAGTTCAAATGTCTGGTTTTCAATCAAAGCAATGACTTTAGATGATTCGACTGCTTCTTCAAGAACTATCTCAGAATGTGAGGCTATAATTATTTGTGAATTTGTTTCTGCAGCAATTTCATTAAGCTTTTGGAATGCTTCTCTTTGTCTTATAACCTCTAAGTGGGCATCAGGTTCGTCAAGTAACAAGATTGTGTTTGGATTGGCAAACATATAGGCAAATAACAAAAGAGTTTGTTGAAATCCTCTCCCTCCTGATGCAATATCATATTTTATCCCATTCTCCATATATTCTAGATTTATTAAACCTGTGGCTTTAATAAATTCTGGTTTTTGAATGGTTGCACCAAACATGGAACTAATTACATCGGTTAATTTATTCCATTTAGAATCTGTATCCTGCTCTGTTTGTGTAGAAACCTCTGGATGAAGAATCTCAAAGCATATATTTCTCAATACTTCTGCTGTTTTACCCTCCCCAAGCTTTCTGTCGATTGATCCTTGAGTGAGCTTGTCTTCAGATGTTGATATACCAGACATTGGCTGTAAAAATCCAAAATGGATACCTTTATTATTCTCATATAGATTAATGAGGACATCAATTCCTGATACGACTTTACAAGAGAATGACTCAGCATTTGAGAACTCAAATTCAACCTTTGAATTCCATTCATTCCCATCGTTTTGACCTGATAATTCAACTTCGAGTACAACATGTCTAGTGTGACCAGATTCATGTCGGAATGTAACCTTTCTGTTCTTCCATAAAAATCTGGCATCTGCAATTGGGCTATTAAGTAAATCTCGCCTGTTAATAGATACTGCACCTTTAGTGTTTAAATCTCTTCTTTGGTATGCAGAAATGAAGTTTTTAACACCTATTTCCCATAAACATAGGGCTTGAAAGATTGTAGATTTTCCAGAGTTGTTTGGGCCTATTATTACAACCGATTGAGATAGAGGGAATGTAACAGTCTCTAGTTTCTTGAAGTTCTTTATCTTGACATTTGTAATCATGAAGGTATCTATTGATTTTAAGTCAAATTTACAAAGTTTTATGGTTTTACGAAGTCTACACTATTGTTGAGATGTCCAATGCGTTACACATAACGTTCGGCGGTATGTGGCGTTGGCGCAGAGTCGCGGTGGCGCGTGTTTTTGCACTCGTGGTGCGATGCAGGGATATGATGTTGTTTGTTTATTCTCGCGTTGGCAAAAACCGTGACACCAGGAGGGAGTGCCCCGCGGGAGCGGGGCCGGGCCGCACCGCCGAGTACCAAGCGATCCTCTTAAGCCAGAAGATTCTCGCGGTGCGGAGCGCCAATGACATATACCGACCTGTTATAGCCAGTGCGGTTAATTCAATTTTTAGTTGGTAAGGTATTGTTGATTCTATGATTGATTATGCGCAAGCTCTTTTAAAAGCTTTGGTTGTGTGGAGGCCTGAGTGGCTTTTAAATGTGCTTGCGGCAATTATTTTAAATTGTTATGTATGTAATCAATTTCTTGTTCTGATAAACCATACAGTTTGAATATTGCATCATTAATCATTCTTTCACAATGATTTATGTGGGTCTTTATTTGTTCTATTTTGTCAGGTAAGGTTTTATGGATAATCTCTTGTTTAAGGGAGGTAAGCATTTCAACGTTCCTTTCTATAATATTAGTTATGTCTTTGTCATCGCTAATTTTTATCGGTAGATTCCTTACTGATTTCAATGAAATCCTGGGGAATAACCTTTGAATACCTTTTTCTGTAGAATTAAATACATAAAATCCTACTAAGGTTGAATTTAGGATACCTAAAAGGTACTTATTGCTAATCTCTTTACCAATAACAATTATTATAGCCTTATTTGAGATATGAGTTGTATCTGTTAAACAACATGTTAGGCCATTTTTATTAGGAATTTCGCGAATCAAGATTCTTTCCTCGGTACAGAATCTCCAATCAGGTTTATTGTAGCACCAATCACCATATGAAACGAACTCTTTAAAAACATTGGAGAATGAATACCGATTTATGTTCCCACCACCGGATTCCGGAAAAAATGATTCATTCTCTTTTTGAGCAGAGTGATATTTACGATCTGCAATATCTTTCTTGCTATGGATAGAGTTATGATAAACCTGCATACCTAGCGTATAATCAGATACGTCAAATAGCCTCTTTTCACAGCTTTCAATTTTGCTGAGAATACTGTCCAAGACAGGATCATGATTTATTCTAATCTGATATTCATTGGTTTTCAGGACTTGATCAACTTGAATTTTTACAGGAAGAGATAATGCTTTCTCTAAAGAGGTTGAATTTGGATTACTCTCCTTATCATTATAGATGGATATAGAGTCTGATTTGTAGCCTTTTTGTGTGGTTATTATTATGCTGTTGATGGAAACTTTTGAAAACACTTGCCCCCAGAGATTAATGATTTCAATAATCCCAATCTTGCTAATCAAATAGTATCGAAGTTTGCTACATGCAGGAATCGTAAGTAGTGAGTTTGGTACTATGAATGAAAAGTATCCACCACTCTTAAGTATTAAATGAGCCCTTTCAATGAAGAACCGATAAAGGTCTGGTTTACCTTGTTGGTAGCGATATTTGTCATTCAGATATACTTTTTGATCTGTACTGATATCTGACATGACATAGGGAGGATTGCCTATTACAATATCAAAACCACCTTGTTCGAAAACTTCGGAGAAAGCATTTTGCCAGTTAAAGGGTTTGATTTTCTTTTCTTCTCCAAAATCAATTACATTGTCATAATAGTCAGTGTCAATGAGGCTGTTACCGCTTTTAATGTTTTCCTCAAGAGTTGGCAGTACCCTTTCATTAAAGAGCATTAGTTGTTGATTTATAGATGCCTCGGTTTCTCCTTCAAGACATTTCAATAATAAACTAAGTTTGGTAACTTCTACCGCATTTGCATCCAGGTCAACTCCAAAGATATTGTTAAGAAGGATCCTTTTCTTTTCTGCGGTTGTCAGATGCCCATCAGGTGTAAGAGGATTGTCTTTTTTGCCTCTTGAGGGTTTCCCATTTTCGGAGTAATAATCCTTATGATAATCTAGAAGATATTGGAAAGCACCTATCAAAAAACTACCACTGCCGCAGGCAGGGTCTAGTATTTTGATCTTTGAGATTTCTTTTGGTGTTTTTCCCTCAATCAACCTCCCGATTGTATTCTTAACTATATAATCTACAATGTATTGTGGTGTGTAGTAAACGCCACCCGCTTTTCTTACCTCTGGTTTCTCCTCAATTTTGGCATGGTGAGCGGGAGTAATCCTGATTACTTTACCAAGGAATTGTTCATACGCGCTTCCAAGGATTTCAACTGAAAGCACCGAGAATTCATAAGGACATTCCGGATAATAAAGTTCATTTATTATTGTCTTAATTACCTTATTATCAATTATAACGTCTTGACTGATTTTGTCTTTTTTGAAATTAAATAGTCCAGAATTGTACTTTTGATCAGCTTTCTGGAATAATTCAAAAAGATTCTGATACAGGTTGCCAAGTTTGGTGGCATGGTGCAAAGTGCCATATGGTTCTACACCACGATCTTCTGCAATGCGAAGGAAAATGATCCTGTCAATTGTTTGTTGGACCACATAATTAATCTCTTCTTCATCAAGAGTCTTATTATTCCAACTTATGCTTACTGCAAGATATGTTCTCCATCTGTCAAGTGATTCCAGGAAGTCTTTATCAACAGTTGCAGTACCCTTCTTATGAGTGTCACTTTGTAAGAACTTGTCAAAACTACCTTTCAGTACTTGCTCTTTGCTGAATGTGTCCCAGAGAAAGTCAAACTCTTTTATGTAGTCCCTGAATGATAGGTATTTAATTCTTGCAACAGGTGGCTTGTCGTTTGGCTTTGGCTTTTTTGTACAGTCATAAATTGAAAACTCCTCAAAGTCGGTTATTATGCTGATCGGGAGTTTTGCACTCCATCCGTATCTGCGGACCTGGTATGCCGGTTGTATATCTTCCTTTACTGAAATGCTTGGTTTTTTTGCCTCAACAAAGAATAGCCTTTTACCGCCAACTAATCTGAATGAATAATCTGGAGCTTTTATTGAACCACTTACTTTTACTTTATCTTCATGGATTACCTCCCTATAAGCCTCTGCGTAGCCGGATTCATTATCAATGTCCCAACCGAGAGCTTTGAAGAATGGGTCTATAAAATCACGACGAGTTAAAGTCTCGTTATAATCGGAGTTTTTATATGATTCAAATTGTTCCTCAAAACGGATTACAAGACTCTCAATTTTTTCTTTTGCTGTTTGCTTGTTTGTCATTTGTCTAGTGTGGAGGAGTAAAGTTATTAAAAAGGAGCGAGGGCATTTGGCTCTTTTGCTTTTGCAAGTGGGTTGGGTCTAGCATTGTGCAAAAGCAAATGTGCCAAATATGGGGTGGGTCTTTCTGAATGGTTTAAAATGCATTTACTCAGCATTGGCTATAACGTTCTGGCGGTATGTTACGTTTGCGAGCCCCGACCCTTGGGGAGGGGATGGCGTGGTTTTTGCCGATCCGGCGCACGACAGAACAATCTTTTGATTCCAAATCTACCCCGCCATTATTGTTGGGCTAGGTGATCAGGATTTTTCCTTTATGCACTTAATGTTCCAGAAGGAGGGGGCAAAAACCATGACAAGCATATGTAACATACCGGCCTGTTAGGAACTGTAGCGGCTTATTAATCTTTATTAAGGTCAGAGAAGAATTCACTTGAGTGCAGTTAAACAGGCTCCTTTGATTTCTCGCCGAGCCGCTACTTAACCCAAGAAGCGGAGGAGTGCAGCTGAGTTGGGGTGATTCGCGACTCGTGCTAGAATGGTTATTAATGTTCTTTAAATTCCTGACAAGCTAAGTGGCGGCGCGTAGGCGAGACTCTTCGAAGCGAGAGGAAATGCTGGCCCCCCTTTTATTGTGATTTGAGCAGTTACCACTTTGATTATTATATAGCCGCTATTGTTACTAACGTTCGGCGGTATGTGGCGTTGGCGCAGAGTCGCGGTGGCGCGTGTTTTTGCACTCGTGGTGCGATGCAGGGTTATGCGGTTATTACTTTATTATCGCGTTGGCAAAAACCGTGACACCAGGAGGGGGTCCCCGGCGGGAGCTGGGGCAGGCCGCACCGCTGACCACTTAACGATCCTCTTTAGCCAGAAAGTTCTCGCGGTGCGGAGCGCCAATGACATATACCGACCTGTTATAGCCAGTGCGGTTAATTCAATATTACGATAACACTATTTTGTTGATGCTTCGATTGAAGGCACGCAAGCTCTTTTAAAAGCTTTGGCTGCGGGTAAGCTTGTGAGGCTTTTAAATGTGCTTGCAAAATCAACATAATGAATTAATTAGGTTCTTTTCAGATATTGAAAAATTGTACAGATCAAATATTAACTCATCTATCCTTTCTAGGTAGAAATCAGTTCTATTTAAAATTTGATCTGCCTTAGCAGGCACCTTAGTCAAGGTTAATTCCTTCTTTAATGTCATTGTTTGATCAACGAGTTTTATTATTTCTGTTTTTATAGATTCCTGAACAGGATTAGTTATTCTTGGTACAGGTATAGATAGAATGGCTTCTTTCTTAATTTTGGGAAAGGTTTTCTTTTCATCTGAGTTCTTTTTTTGCCAGTAATATTTTGTTGTGCGTGAATTAATAATGGCTAGTAAAAACAATAAAAGGTCGTGGTCATATACCTTCAAGTATACATTGTAAATTGTGTTCAAAGTGAATAGGTTAGCTGGAACAATAGTAGCGATTGGACTGGCCCCAATTTGTCTCAGACAGATTCTCTCCTGCCTATATATTGATTCCTCTCCACCACTTTTGATGGCAGAAGGCTTGAATAATACATACTCTGTGGCCGGAATTAAATAGTAAAAACTTATGTTTGAACCGTCAATTACGGGTTGGTAATCATCTGATAATTTTTCTTTTGCAACAAATTTATTCCGATCAAAAGTCTGGATCCCAAAGTAAGCTTTACAATAGGTGTTCAATTGAACAGATTCTGATTCAATTTTGCCAATGGTTTCAATATCAATATCTGTTATTGAGACATTAAAATCTAGTCTCTGATTTCTTGTAAAGGAATTCTGAAGAATGCTGCTTTTGAAAATAGGGTAAAATGGTTTTTGAACCTCTTTAATTTCAACTTTTGTTTGTGGAGATGCGATTTTATTCTCCAGAATTATTATACAGGTATCAACACTCGCTGATGTGAAAACAGAGTAATTAAAAATCAGAAGTTCATTAAGTTGAGTGGTTTCAATTATAAGCCTACGCAATGGTTCTGCATGTATGTTTTTTAAGAAAGTATTTGGTGTAATAAATCCCAATAATCCATCCTTTCTCAATAGTGTTATGGATCTTTCAATGAATAGTTGATAGGTATCTATCTTATACTTTGCACTTCTGTATTTTTTGGAGGAATATTCAAATACCTCCCTTTTTTCTAAGTTTTGAAGCATCACATATGGTGGATTTCCAATAATGGCATCAAACCCACCCTCATCAAAAATTAACGGAAAGTTTTTTCTCCAATTGAATGGTTTTATGTTCTTTTCAAATCCCAATTCTAGTTCAGAGGAGTAGAAATCAGTATCTATGAGGCTGTTGCCGTTCTTAATATTGCTTTCCAGAGTTGGTAAAACCCTTTCATGCCAAATACTCAATTGCTGTTGAATTGATGCATCTGTCTCACCCTCCAGACATTTAATGAGAAGACTGAGCTTCGTCACCTCAACTGCATTAGCATCAAGGTCAACGCCAAATATATTATTCAACAGAATCCTTTTCTTCTCTGCACTTGTAAGATTGCCCTCTGGGGTTAGTGGATTATCTTTCTTTCCTTTTGAAGGTTTGCCATTTTCGGAGTAATAATCTTTGTGATAGTCTAGAAGGTACTGGAATGCACCGATCAAAAAACTACCACTGCCGCAGGCAGGGTCTAGTATTTTGATCTTTGAGATTTCTTTTGGTGTTTTTCCCTCAATCAGTTTTCCGACAGTGCTTTTAACGATGTAATCTACAATGTATTGGGGTGTGTAATAGACCCCACCCGCTTTTCTTACTTCTGGTTTCTCTTCAATCTTGGCATGGTGAGCAGGTGTAATCCTGATTACTTTACCAAGGAATTGTTCATATGCACTGCCAAGGATTTCAACTGAAAGAACTGAAAATTCATAGGGACACTCTGGGTAATAAAGTTCGTTTAGGATTGTTTTAATTACCTTATTATCAATTATAACGTCTTGACTGATTTTATCTTTTTTGAAATCAAATAGTCCGGAATTGTACTTTTGATCAGCTTTCTGGAATAATTCAAAAAGATTCTGATACAAGTTACCTAGTTTGGTGGCATGGTGCAAAGTGCCATATGGTTCTACACCGCGATCTTCTGCTATGCGAAGGAAGATGAT
This sequence comes from Bacteroidota bacterium, assembly GCA_029570835.1. GTDB lineage: Bacteria > Bacteroidota > Bacteroidia > Bacteroidales > WCHB1-69 > UBA5429. Next base: position 2,332 of record JAKPTX010000085.1, on the reverse strand, counting down.
CCTGTCAATTGTTTGCTGGACGACAAAATTAATCTCTTCTTCATCAAGAGTCTTGTTATTCCAGCTTATGCTAACTGCAAGATATGTTCTCCATCTGTCAAGTGATTCCAGGAAGTCTTTATCAACAGTTGCAGTACCCTTCTTATGAGTATCACTTTGCAGGTACTTGTCAAAGCTACCTTTCAGTACTTGTTCTTTGCTGAATGTGTCCCATAGAAAGTCAAATTCTTTTATGTAGTCCCTGAATGATAGGTATTTAATTCTTGCAACAGGTGGCTTGTCGTTTGGCTTTGGCTTCTTTGTGCAGTCATATATAGAGAACTCCTCAAAGTCGGTTATTATGCTGATCGGGAGTTTTGCACTCCATCCGTATCTCCGGACCTGGTATGCCGGTTGTATATCTTCTTTTACTGAAATACTTGGTTTTTTTGCCTCAACAAAGAATAGCCTTTTACCGCCAACTAATCTGAATGAATAATCTGGAGCTTTTGTTGAACCACTTACTTTTACTTTATCTTCATGTATTACTTCCCTATAAGCCTCTGCGTAGCCGGATTCATTATCAATGTCCCAACCGAGAGCTTTGAAGAATGGATCTATAAAATCACGACGAGTTAAAGTCTCATTATAATCGGAGTTTTTATATGATTCAAATTGTTCCTCAAAACGGATTACAAGACTCTCAATTTTTTCTTTTGCTGTTTGCTTGTTTGTCATTTGTCTAGTGTGGAGGAGTAAAGTTAAAAAAAAGGAGCGAGGGCATTTGGCTCTTTTGCTTTTGCATGTGGGTCGGGGCTAGTGTCGCGCAAAAGCAAATGTGCCAAATATGGGGAGGGTTATGCTAGATATTTTATCATGTTTTGTGGCACCGCATTGGCTATAACGTTCGGCGGTATGTGGCGTTGGCGCAGAGTCGTGGTGGCGCGTGTTTTTGCACTCGTGGTGCGATGCAGGTATATGATGTTGTTTTGTTTATTCTCGCGTTGGCAAAAACCGTGACACCAAGAGGGGGTCCCCGGCGGGAGCCGGGGCAGGCCGCACCGCAGACCACTTAACGTTCCTCTTTAGCCAGAAAGTTCTCGCGGTGCGGAGCGCCAATGACATATACCGACCTGTTACACACAGTTGCTTAAATTTCTAGCATTTTTATTGGAAGTTGAAAGAATTCATAGCAGAGTTGGTCCTTTTTCTTAAGTACACTATCAGTTTTTTGCCCTATATATTCTGATTCTGTCATATATTCTATTTTGAGTATATTTCTAACTATCTCTCTGATATAGTATTGCTTCAAAAAATCTTCATTTTCGTATTCCCAGTATGACTCAACTGATTCTGGTATATTAAGATCATCTGAACTTAAATTCTGCCCATCCTTTCTTATCTCATCAACTTCAATGAATAAATTATAATCTCGTTTAAAGGATTGTAGATTTTCAGATTCAAGTATTTCTTCATTTTTATAGTCTACTTCCCAATATCCAACAGTGGGCTGTGAGAAAGGATCTGATTTTATACACCATGAATAATTAAGACGAGATAAAAGTTTTGAATATTCATCGGATTCGTTTGACTCATTAATTTTTGCTTGAATTCTATACCCAAATCTTATCTGTTCTATTCTCCCTTTTAGGGGTGTGAGCTTGAATACCAGGTAAATATTCTCTATACCACCAATATATTCGTAATAGGTTTTCTTAATTTCAACCAATTCGATTCTTACATAATTTTCAAGAGATTTTTCGGTCTTATATTTCTTCCAATAGTCAGAAATCGAGTCAACTTTTAAAGTATATGGGCCATATATTTTCTGCCAGTCATCGGCAAACTTTTTATTAAGAGGTTTAAAATATTCACTGTCTGCTTCAAACTTTAGATATTTGGCCATTCTTCCGTACGAAAGATCAGCCCATTTGACTTTATCAATATCTGTTCTAAGCAAGGAGTCTCGAATGTATTGCATGACTTTATAGCCTTCTGCAATAACCGAATCCTTTTTTACTACGGATTGTAGCTCGTCAAAAGTCAATGGCTCAAAAATTGATTTTTTTTGAGGACTTCCACAACTCATTAATCCAGCCACAAAAATTAATAGTATAAACTTTTTCATAGCAAATTGATTAGGTTAATAAATGAAGATCAGTTTACATTGAGTATTATGGATTGAATCTCGGGTTAGTTTTGCAATTGTGTGTAACGTTTAGTATAAAAGAAGTAGGGCTGTAAATAAGCAATTACCTCCCGGATTATCCACAAGCCAAATCTTTTGTATTTTGATTTATATTATTCATCTAAAAGCCAAATAAAAAGATTTGGCGACCTCGCAAATATGCCT
>JAKPTX010000063.1 GCA_029570835.1 Bacteroidota bacterium | reverse complement strand
GTTGCTGATAACGATAGCTGTTCGTATACCTCTACTGCCGGTGAATTTGACCCGCTATTGAGCGTGGATAACTGTCCGGGATATGCTCTATATCATCAAATTAATGGTTCTTTACCACCTGATACCGGTCGCGTACTTGCTAATACAACCTTCCCGGTTGGAGTCAATACGATAACATATATACTAACCGATATCGGCGGAGACACAGTGAGATGTAGCTTTAATCTGACTGTTGTGGACACTCAAGCGCCTATACTTACTTGTGCAGACAATGTAATAGCTACAACCGATACTAATGAGTGTGATTATACCTATGCTCCAAATATTACTGCCACTTTGGTTTCTGATAATTGTTCTTCTTATGATAACTTAGACATCCAATATCGTGTATTCAATCCTGATCACGATTTAACAACTTGGACAACTAACAACACTCCTTATAACTTTGAAGTAGGTATCAGTCAGGTTGAATATCGCGTGATTGATGAAGCCGGTAATGTAACTACTTGTATCCAACAAATATCCGTAACGGATAATCAGCCTCCTGTTGTTACAGTTCCAACTTTAAGCAGTTCATATAACAACACCACCGGAGTTTGTGGATACACTGTTACCGATGATAGTTTTGATGCTACGGCAACAGACAATTGCGGCGAAATAACCTTAACTCACAACTATGGTGCCTGGGGTAATCCTTACTCCTTAGCCGGGGCTACTTTCCCTATAGGCACTACTATTGTTGAATGGACCGCTGTGGATGCACAAGGTAATATTACTACAGAAACAATCATAATTAACGTAGAAGATACTGAAGCACCTACCTTTGTTAACTGTCCCGAAGGTACTACCTTCACTATCGGTGCCGATTTGAACTGTAATACAGGTGTAATTTGGAGTATTCCTGTTGCACAAGATAATTGTGGTACTGTAACCGTAACAGAAACCACTATTGGTGGACCACTTCACGGTACGCAATTGGCTCCCGGTACATACAACATCCAATATACAGCAACAGATGCTGCCGGGTTAACTGCAACTTGCAACTTTACCGTCGTAATTACCGATGACGGGGCTCCTTTGTTAGTAACTCAACCGGACATCACACTTCCTGCTGATAATGGAGAATGTACTTACACTTCTTCAGCCGGTGAATTTGATCCGTTATTAGCTGTGGATAACTGTCCCGGTTACGAACTAAAACATACAATCAATGGTGAGAGTCCTACAGAAGGTAATGTTCCTGCCGGAACTGAATTCCAGTTAGGTCCCAACGTGATCACTTACACATTAACTGATAATCATGGTAATAGCATAACTCAAAGCTTTACCGTAACTATTGTAGATACGCAAACACCTGTACTTACTTGTGCAGCAGATGTAATAGCTATAACCGATCTTGGAGAATGTACCTACAGTGCTGCTCCAACAATAGAAGATCCTGTTGTATTAGGCGGTGGTGGTGGTACTGTTCCTGCTCCTTGGAATGTAGGTTCTGTAACTGATAACTGTACTGATTATGATAACTTAACTATCCGTTACCGTGTTCATGGTGCTGATAACTCAATCAGTGAGTGGAAAGATAACAGAGAAGTTTATGAGTTTGCTATTGGTGTAAACCAAGTAGAATATGAAGTGGTTGATGCAACAGGTAATGTAACTACTTGTATCCAACAAGTGACAGTAACTGATAATCAAGCACCTGTTGTTACAGTTCCTACTTTAAGCGGTTCATATAACAACACCATCGGAGTTTGTGGATACACTGTTACGGATGATAGTTTTGATGCTACGGCAACAGACAATTGCGGCGAAGTTACCTTAACCCACAACTACGGTGCTTGGGGTAATCCTTACTCATTAGCCGGGGCTACTTTCCCCGTGGGTACAACTGTGGTAGAATGGACTGCTGTAGATGCACAAGGTAACACTACTACTGAGTCAATCACAATTATAGTAGTTGATAATGAAGTACCTACCTTTGTGAACTGTCCTGAAGGGACTACCTTTACTATCGGTGCTGATTTGAACTGTAATACCGGTGTGATCTGGTCTATCCCTGTGGCAGAGGATAATTGTGGAACCGTAACTGTAACAGAAACCACTATTGGCGGACCACTTCACGGTACACAATTGGCTCCCGGTACGTACAACATCCAATATACTGCTACAGATGCTGCCGGTTTAACTGCAACTTGCAACTTTACTGTTGTAATTACCGATGACGGGGCTCCATTGTTGGTAGTACAACCTGATATCACGCTACCTGCTGATCATGGAGAATGTACTTATACCTCCATTGCCGGTGAGTTTGATCCGTTGTTGGCTGTAGATAACTGTCCGGGTTACACGCTAACTCACCAAATTAATGGCGATCCTGTTGTAACAGGTAATGTTCCTGCCGGAACCGAATTCCAATTGGGTCAAAACGTGATCACTTACACATTAACTGATAATCATGGTAATAGTATAACTCAAAGCTTTACCGTAACCATCGAAGATACGCAAGCACCTGTACTTACTTGTGCTGCAGATGTGATAGCTACAACCGATGCTAATGAGTGTGATTATACCTATACTCCAAATATTACTGCTACTTTGGTTTCTGATAATTGTTCTTCTTATGATAACCTAGACATTCAATACCGCGTATTCAATCCTGATCACGATTTAACAACTTGGACAACTAACAACACTCCTTATAACTTTGAAGTAGGTATCAGTCAGGTTGAATATCGCGTTATTGATGAAGCCGGTAATGTAACTACTTGTATACAACAAATAACCGTAACAGATAATCAGCCTCCTGTTGTTACAGTTCCAACTTTAAGCAGTTCATATAACAACACCACCGGAGTTTGTGGATATACTGTTACCGATGATAGTTTTGATGCTACGGCAACAGACAATTGCGGCGAAATAACCTTAACTCACAACTATGGTGCCTGGGGTAATCCTTAATCATTGGCAGGGGCTACTTTCCCTGTAGGCACTACTATTGTTGAATGGACCGCTGTGGATGCGCAAGGTAATACAACTACAGAGTCAATCACAATTGTAGTAGTTGATAATGAGGCTCCTACCTTTGTGAACTGCCCTGAAGGTACTACCTTTACTATCGGTGCTGATTTGAACTGTAATACCGGTGTTATCTGGTCTATTCCTGTTGCAGAAGACAATTGTGGTACTGTTACCGTAACAGAAACCACTATTGGTGGACCACTTCACGGTACGCAATTGGCTCCCGGTACGTACAACATCCAATATACAGCTACAGATGCTGCCGGGTTAACTGCAACCTGCAACTTTACTGTAGTAATTACTGATGATGGGGCTCCATTATTGGTAGTACAACCTGACATCACACTACCTGCTGATAATGGAGAATGTACTTACACTTCTTCAGCCGGTGAGTTTGATCCGTTATTAGCTGTGGATAACTGTCCCGGTTACACACTAACACACCAAATCAATGGTGGTCCTGTTGTAACAGGTACTGTTCCTGCAGGAACCGAATTCCAATTGGGTCAAAACGTAATCACTTATATCTTAACCGATAGCCACGGTAATGAGATAACTCAAAGCTTTACCGTAACCATCGTAGATACTCAAGCTCCTGAACTCACTTGCGCAACAGACGTAGTGGCTACAACCGATCTTGGAGAATGCACCTACACTGCAAATCCAACTATTGAAGATCCTGTTGTATTAGGTGGTGGAGGCGGTACTGTGCCCGCTCCTTGGAATGTGGGTTCAGTAACCGATAACTGTACTGATTATGATGACTTAACTATCCGTTACCGTGTTCATGGTGCTGATAACTCAATCAGTGAGTGGAAAGATAACAGAGAAGTTTATGAGTTTGCTATCGGCATAAGCCAAGTAGAATACGAAGTTACTGATGCTGCAGGTAATGTTATCACTTGTATACAACAAGTGACAGTAACAGATAATCAAGCGCCTGTTGTTACAGTTCCAACTTTAAGCGGTTCATATAACAACACCACCGGAGTTTGTGGATATACTGTTACCGATGATAGTTTTGATGCTACTGCAACAGACAATTGCGGCGAAGTTACCTTAACTCACAACTACGGAGCCTGGGGTAATCCTTACTCCTTGGCAGGGGCTACTTTCCCTGTGGGTACAACGATAGTAGAATGGACTGCTGTAGATGCGCAAGGTAATACAACTACAGAGTCAATCACAATTGTAGTAGTTGATAATGAGGCTCCTACCTTTGTGAACTGTCCTGAAGGTACTACCTTTACCATCAGTGCTGACATAAACTGTGCAACCGGCGTAATCTGGAGTATCCCTGTTGCCGAAGATAATTGTGGAACCGTCACCGTGACAGAAACAACTGTTGGCGGACCACTTCATGGTACTCAATTAGCTCCGGGTACATACAACATCCAATATACTGCAACGGATGCTGTCGGCTTAACTGCAACATGCAACTTTACCGTAGTCATTGTTGATGGGGCACCATTGTTAGTGTGTCAACCTGACATCACAGTGGCTGCTGACAACAACGAGTGTCATTACAGCTCTTCAGATGGCGAGTTTGATCCGTTATTGAGCGTGGATAACTGTCCCGGATATGCTCTATATCATCAAATTAATACTTCATCACCTGATACCGGTCGCGTACCTGCCACAAACTTCCCGATTGGAGTCAATACAATAACCTATATTCTAACCGATATCAGTGGTGATACAGTGAGATGTAGCTTTAATCTAACTGTTGTGGACACTCAAGCTCCTGTACTTACTTGTGCGGACGATATAGTCGCTACAACTGATCCTGGAGAGTGTAATTTCACCTACTATCCAAATATCAGTGCTGCTTTGGTTTCAGATAATTGTACACCCTATGACAATTTAAACATTACATACCGTGTATTCAATCCTGATAACAACTTTACCGGATGGATGATTAACAATACTCCTTATGATTTTGAAGTAGGTATCAGTCAGGTTGAGTATCATGTTGTTGATGCATCAGGTAATGTAATCACTTGTATCCAACAAGTAACTGTAACCGATAATCAAGCGCCTGTTGTTACAGTTCCAACTTTAAACGGTTCATATAACAACACGCCCGGTGTGTGTGGTTACACTGTTACTGATGATAGTTTTGATGCCACTGCAACAGACAATTGCGGCGAAGTTACCTTAACCCACAACTACAGTGCTTGGGGTAATTCTTACTCCTTGGCAGGGGCTACTTTCCCGATAGGTACTACCGTAGTAAAATGGACCGCAGTAGATCCTCAAGGTAACACAACTACCGATTCAATTACGATTGTAGTAGTAGATACTGAAGCGCCCACTTTTGTGAACTGTCCTGAAGGTACTACTTTTACCATCGGTGCTGACATAAACTGCACAACCGGAGTCATTTGGAGTATCCCTATTGCCGAAGATAATTGTGGAACCGTTACCGTGACAGAAACAACTGTTGGCGGACCACTTCATGGTACTCAATTAGCTCCGGGTACATACAACATTCAATATACTGCAACAGATGGTGTAGGTTTAACAGCAACTTGCAACTTTACTGTAGTAATTACTGATGATGGTGCTCCACTGTTGGTAGTACAACCTGATATTACACTGCCTGCTGATGATGACGTATGTACTTATACTTCTGTAGCCGGTGAATTTGATCCGTTATTAGCTGTGGATAACTGTCCAGGTTACACGCTAACACACCAAATTAATGGCGGTCCTGTTGTAACAGGTACTGTTCCTGCAGGAACCGAATTCCCATTGGGTCAAAACGTAATCACTTATATCTTAACCGATAGCCACGGTAATGAGATAACTCAAAGCTTCACAGTAACCATTGAAGATACTCAAGCACCAACTATTGTGTGTCCTGCTCCACTGGTACTCACTCCAAATAGTGTGGGTTGTCTTGCGACACATCCACTAACCTTACCTGATGTAGCAGATAACTGCTCTTCTATCCTATCGATATCTTATTCCGTAATCAATTCTGATAACAGTTTCAGTGGTCCTTACACTGCCACAGAATTACTCTATAGTTTCCAAGTGGGTAATTCAATCGTTACATGGACTGTTACTGATGCTGCCGGAAATAGTGCTCAATGTGTTCAAAATATTATGGTAGAATCTGATGTGGTTATTACTGCTGAGGTATTAACTCATAACTTATGTAATGCCGTTCCGGGTGTGGGATCTGTGAAGATAATAACTAATCAACCCGGTACTGTTGTACTGAATGGTGTTTCGCATTCTATTGTTAATGCACCATTCGAAACCATTTTTACTAACTTACCATCAGGATACCATACTGCTACCTTTATAGCTGCAAACTCAGCTTGTGCTGCTACAACTTCATTCAATATTATAAGTCAAAATTCTGATTTAGTTGCTTCTGTTTCCGTACCTCCAATCTTGTGTAATGATAGTACAACAACTGCAACCATTTCAGTAACAGGTGGAACCGCACCATATCAATATATCCTAAATGGAGATACGATTGTTTCAAATGGTGTGATTGAAAATATTCTACCCGGCATCTATAATATTGAAGTTATTGACGCCAATCAATGTAACTACTTCCTTAGTTTTACAGTGGTTGAACCAACGCAAATGGTAGCCCACTTTGGTTGTCCAAGTTGCGTTGAAGATGTAGATTGTTACGGTGAAGCCACAGGTTCGGCTACAGTAACTGTAACTGGTGGAACAACTCCATACACTTATGCTTGGAGTCATAATCCGCTATTAAATAACAGAACAGCTACCGGACTTGCAGCAGGTACTTATACTGTTACCATAACTGATGCCAATGGTTGTGAAACTACTGCTGAAGTTACAATCAATGAACCGGCTACTCCGTTGGCATTGACCGGTGCAATTACCGATGCCGACTGCTACGGTACTCATACCGGTTCAATTGCAGTGACCATAACAGGTGGAACTCAACCTTACTCCTATGTATGGTCTAATGGTATGGCTACTCCTACAATCTCAGGATTAGCTGCCGGTAACTACTTTGTGACTGTGACTGATGCGAATGGCTGTACTATCGTAGGTGGGGCATATCATGTAGACGAGCCCGCTGAAATAGAAATTACCGTCACTTCCATCACACATACATACTGTAATTCAAATATGGGAGAGGCCGTGATAACCACCACTGAAGCCGGAACCATAACTGTAAATGGTAATGACTATACGGTTACTGCTCCTGACTTTGAAGTGACTGTAACAGGTTTAACCGCCGGATACTATACAGCTACCTTTACTAATAGTGCCGGATGTACTTCTCAAGTTTCATTTAATATCACTAATCAAAATAGTACACTTTCTGCCACTGTTTCTGTTTTTGATATTTTATGTAATGGGGGGACCGGTTCGGTGACTGTTACCCCAGTCGGTGGCGTAGCACCATACCTATATGCTCTCAATAATGGATCTGCTCAGTCGAGCTCAACATTTACCGACTTGACAGAAGGAATCTATATTGTAACTGTTTACGATGCTGCCGGTTGTACTTTTGTACTTGATTTCGAAATCACAGAACCGACTCCATTAACAGTTGGAATCTTACAACAAACGCATGAAACCTGCTATAACGCAAGAAACGGGTCAGCAACGTTGATCACTTCCGGTGGAGTAGCTCCTTATACTTACCAATGGCCTGCCACTGCCGGTAACCAAACCGGTCAAACTGCAGTGAACCTCGCTCCAGGTACTTATGTGGTAACTGTTACCGATGGTAATAATTGTACAACTTTACAAACAGTTACTATTTTAGCCGCTCCTATGACCATTCCAAATGCCGGAAATGATCGTGTAATTTGTGAAACTGCAGGATTTATTCAAATTCAAGGAGCATCAGCTACCAACTATGAGTCTGTATATTGGACTACCAATGGAACAGGTTCATTCAGCAACCTATTTGCGATGAACCCAATCTATTATCCTAGCGCAGCTGATATTGCCGGTGGTACTGTAATTCTTACATTACACGCTGTTCCGTACGCTCCATGTGCTGAATCACTAGATCAAATGATACTGCAAATTGTTCGTCAACCTCAAGTTACTGTTGATGATGGTATTATTTGTGGCGGTGAACAAATTGAACCTGTTGCAAATGCACAATATGGTACTGCTTATACCTGGACCTCCTCAGGAACCGGAACATTTACTGATCCTAACCAAATTAACAGTGCCTACATCCCAAGTGCAACTGATATTGCTAATGGATTTGTTAACTTGACTTTAACTGCTCAGGCAGCATCTCCATGTGTTACTGCTAGTGAAGTAGGTTACTATGTCATTATACATCCTATCACTGCTGATGCGGGTACTGACCAATCACTGCATGGCGTATCTTCAACAACATTGGCCGCTAATAATCCTGCTCCGGCTACCGGAATCTGGACCTTGGTAAGTGGACCTAACAATCCTGTAATTGCCAATCCTACTCAATACAATACAACCATTTCAGGCTTGATAGAAGGTGAGTATGTTCTTCAATGGACTATCTCTAATGATCCTTGTGCACCATCATCTGATTTGATGACGATTGTGGTTGCTAATTCAGCAGATCTTATGATCCAGAAATCTACATCTAATTCTAATCCCGTTGCCGGATCTATAATTAATTATACTATCACGGTTACTAATCTAGGTAGTTCGGCAGCTCAAGATGTAGTGGTTACAGATCCGCTTCCTGAAGGCCTATTATTGAATAATGTTGTTGTAACCCGTGGATCATGGACTACACCGTTGTGGACTATTGGAACATTAAATGTGGGACAGACTGCTTCAATGAGCATGACAGTTACCGTAGATCCTGCTGTTACTGATGGTACTCAGATTTACAACGTAGCTACCGTAACTTCCCCAACTCCGGATCCTAATCCAAACAACAACGTCGATTCCGTTCCAATTGTAGTGGCTACCCAAGCCGACCTTGCTATTGTGAAAACAACACTCCAAAATACAGTCATAGCCGGTGAAGAGATCACCTATCAATTGACTGTAACCAACCATGGTCCTTCAGATGCTTTGAATACAGTAGTTAATGATGTGCTGCCTAACGGCTTAACATTGATCTCTGCTACTCCTTCTGTGGGTACATGGTCACAACCTAACTGGAGTCTTGGAACCTTACCGGTTGGAGGAACTGAAACGCTAACCATTGTTGCTGTAACTTCTCCTGCTCTACAGCCGGGAACAATAACCAACTACACTTCTGTTACATCAACTACCCCTGATCCTGTATTATCCAATAATAGCTCTTCTGTAACCAATAACATCATTGTGTTGGCTGACGTTGAAGTGATTAAAGTGGGATCTAAAAATACGGTATTTGCAGGTGATACCATGACTTACTACATCACAGTGACAAATCATGGACCTTCAACCGCCAGTAACGTGGTCATGACAGACCAACTTCCGGCTCACTTGACCCTAATCAGTCAAACTGTTTCAACAGGAACCTGGACGCAACCTAACTGGTTCATTGGCAACATGCTACCGGGTACCAGTGAAACAATGACTCTGGTTGTACGGGTGAACAGTAATGTTAATCATGGGTCTATTATTGTTAACAATGCATCTGTAACCTCTCCAACTCCGGATCCCGACTTGACAAACAATCACTCAACTTACAATGTCGTAGTTGAAACGATCACCGATCTTCAAGTAGTGAAAACTGCTGATCAAACTCAAGTGTCTGCCGGTGAGGTTATAACCTATACTATTGATGTTTATAATCATGGTCCTAGCTATGCTCACAACGTGGTGATGAAGGATATCCTTCCACCTAATACTACGGTACAAAACGTTGTAACTTCTACCGGATCATGGCTGTCTCCACAATGGTACATCGGTACAATGGCGGATGGTGCACATGAAACGATGACCATCACTTTGTTGGTGAATCCAAATCATCCTGACAATAGTATCATTCATAATGTGGCGACTGTAGAATCAACTACTCCGGAAACTGATCTTTCCAACAATATCTCCGATGTGGATGTGGCTGTGATTAACGTAGCCGATCTGGAATTAACTAAGATCAGTCTGGAAGAACTGGTTTACCCCGGTGATATCGTTACCTACGTAATCTCCGTTACTAACCACGGTCCGGCTGATGCTGTGAACGTTGTAATAACAGACAACTATCCTGCTGAACTCACTGTAATCAGTGCACAACCTTCCGCAGGCACTTGGACTATGCCGGATACCTGGACAATCAACCGTATCGCAAGTGGAGAAACAGTTACCATGATGATACAAATGAAACTCTCAGATGATGTTGATGGTAATGTGACCATCTCTAACTACGCTATCGTTACATCCGATACTCCTGATCCAAACTTAGCTAACAACGATGATACAGCCGACATCTTAACTGCTTATGCAGACCTGGCTATCACTAAGGTGGCTAACGCTACTAACGTTATCGTTAATGAATTGGTTGAGTACAAAATCACTGCTACTAACTTAGGCATTGCAGATGCAATCAACGTAGTGATTACTGACCAACTACCCGATGGATTAGAACTGGTACATGCTACAGGAGATCCTGAAGTGAACGGATCACTGTTGACATGGAGATTAGCAAGATTAGATGTGGGTGAAACCTATGAAATTACGCTTGTCGCCAGAGTCGTAAGAGATGCAATTGTGGGCGAAGTCATTGTGAATACAGTTACTATCACCAGTGAAACAGAAGATATTGACTTGAGTAACAATAGTGATTCTGCTGAAATTTTAGTTGATCCTCTTCTTGTACCATTCATTCCTCAAGGATTCTCTCCAAATGGAGATAGGTACAATGATTACTTTGTTATAGATGGACTTGAAAGATACCCCAACAATAAGTTGACAATCTTCAATAGATGGGGCAACATTGTCTTTGAAGGAGCTCCGTACACCAATAACTTTGATGGAACTACAAACAGAGGTCTCAGAGTGGGTGGTGACGAACTCCCATCCGGAACATATTTCTATATTCTTGATCTTGGCGTTAAAGATATTGAACCAATCAGAGGATATATTTACATAGCAAGATAATTATTAACTAATCAACCAATTAAGAAATAATGAAAAAATATATAAATATGAAAAGGTTCATTGTAACAATCATAGGCTTGATAGTGGCCACTACAATATACGCACAACAAGATCCAATGTATACACACTATATGTACAATACACTCTCTGTGAACCCTGCTTATGCAGGGAGCAGAGATGCATTGACAGTGACGCTTCTACACAGAAACCAGTGGGTAACCTTCCCCGGTGCCCCAATTACCAATACCCTAACCCTCCATTCTCCCATTTTTACGGAAAGTGTGGGGGTTGGGCTTTCGCTTACTCATGATAAGATCGGACCAACCAAGTTCACTTCAATTTATGGAGATTTTGCCTTTAGGATTAAATTAACCAAAAAAAGTAAGTTAACCTTTGGATTGAAAGCAGGTATAGACCTTCTAACAGCCAATCTACCCGATTTGGAGATTCATGATCCTGATGATCCGGCATTCCTCTACCCTTTTAAAAATAAAGTATTGCCAAACTTCGGATTTGGAATGTTTTATACCTTTAAAGATAGATTTTATGTCGGAATCTCTACACCCCGATTACTCGAACATAAATTCGTAGGTGAAAACACTCTTATTTCTTCAGGAATCTTGAGAGGACACTACTACTTCATTACCGGAGGATCAATCAAACTGTCTCGATTTACTGAATTTAAACCATCGGCTTTGGTTAAAATGACCCCGGGAGCTCCTATAGAATTGGACGTGTCGGCTATATTTGAATTCTATAAAAGAGTGAATTTTGGTGTAATGTACCGTACCGGTGATGGTGTCGGAGCTTTGGTAGGACTTTACATCTTTGATAGATTATTATTGGGTTATTCTTACGATTTCTCCCTCACTAATACTACAATGAAGTATAATACCGGATCGCATGAAATTATGCTCAGATATGACTTTATCTTCAGTAGTCAACACAGAATTAAGTCTCCAAGATACTTCTAATTAATTGAGTGTTACAAAATTAAATAAAAAATATTGATATGAAAATATATAAAATAATTCTAGTCTTGTTGGTAACCGTTCTGACTTTGCCCTCCATGGCACAGGATCGAAGAACCAAAACAGGAAATAAGTATTTCTATAAGTTTAATTATGAACGCTCTATTGATTACTACGAAACCGTTAAAAATAAGCCGATCGAAGTGTTGAGAAATCTGGCGTATGCTTATACTATGACGGATCGGATTGATAAAGCGTTGGAGACTTATGAGCAAATTGTACAAATGGATAAAAAAACATTTGATGATTATTGGAACTATTTCTTGCTATTACAGTCCAATCAGCAGTACGACAAAGCACTGGCGCTACTACCACAACTAACAGCACTCAATCCCAATGATATCAGAGTGCAAAAGTATAATGAAGCAGGAGATTACATCAAAGAACTGCCCGATAACTCTGATCGGTTTGTACTTAAAAACCTGAAAATGAACTCCGATCATCAGGAATTCTACTCCACAATATTGGATGACAAAGTAATCTACACCACTTCCAGAAACAGAGCCGGTGCATTGAGAAGAACATGGGTTGGAAATCATAAAGGATACCTCAATCTCTACGTCTCAAAGATTCGGGATGATAAAGAGTTTAAAAAAGGAAAATATTTTAGAATCACCAATAAAAAATACCACGATGGTCCGGTAACCTTTAACCAAGCCGGCGATTTTATGGTGTTTACCAGAAATAACTACGGAGGAAAAAGTTCTGATGGAACCAGAAATTTACAACTCTTTTCTTCCAGATTAGTGAATGGATCATGGACTAATCCTATCGCTTTTCCGTACAATAATGCAGAATATTCTGTGGGACACGCAACTCTTACTCCGGATGGCAGATATATGTTCTTTGTTTCCGATATGCCCGGAGGCGTGGGTGGAACTGACCTCTATCTGATTGAAAGAACCAAAGAAGGAAATTGGGGAACTTTGATCAATTTGAGAGAACTGAATACCGAGGGTGATGAAATGTTCCCCGTGTATCATCCCGACCATATTCTCTATTTCTCATCTAACGGATATCCCGGTTTAGGTGGATTGGATGTGTACGAAACTTACGTTTCCGGTGATGCGTACAACAATTTCTCCACTCCTATCAATTTGGGAAAACCGATCAACTCCAACTTTGACGACTTTGCTCTGATTTTAGACAAAGAGAGCAAATTTGGTTATTTGACTTCTAACAGAGAAGGAGGTAAGGGAGATGATGACATCTATCTTGTTAATGTTTTGCAAGATAAGTATTTTAGAAAAATAATCAGGGGGGTGACCATGACTCCGGACTCGGTTATTGTACCGCATGCAGAGGTGTATCTAACGCTCCACGGTAAGAAGATAGCGCAGAAACCCAGCGATGAGCAAGGTAGATACGAATTTGTTGTTTCACAACTCGATCTCTTTGATCTGAAAGGAACTAAACCGGAATATACCGATGGTGTAAACCAAGCCAATACAGATGTTCCTGAAGAAATCGTATATGCAGACCTGATCTTAACTCCCGATATTGGATTTGGTGTTAAATTGATTGTGAAAAACAAGATAACAGATGATATCATCCCTTCTGCTACAATCCATATTAAAGATAATATCAGCTTTGAAGAAGACAGAGTGAATACGGGAGAACCCGGGTTCCATTTGATAGAACTACCTGATAAAGAGTTAAATGATAATATCAGTTATTATCTTCAAGCATCGCATCCTGACTACGTATCTGCAAACGAAAACTACTATCAAAAACTGTTGAAGCCCGGTATTTATGAACATATTATTTACCTTGCTCCTCTTAAACAAACATTGTTGATTGGGGATGACTTGGCTAAGAAGTTCAACATCAATCCAATCTATTTTGACCTGGATAAATCTGATATCAGACCTGATGCAGCGATTGAATTGGATAAAATTGTTGATATTATGAATGCATATCCAGATATTGTGATTGAATTGGGATCTCACACCGACTGTAGAGCTTCATTTGCGTACAATATGGCACTTTCTGACAGAAGAGCCAAGGCATCAGCCAAGTACATTAAGGAAAGAATCACTAATCCTTCCAGAATTTACGGTAAAGGATATGGTGAAACTCAGTTAGTGAACGATTGCGAATGTGAGGGTAACTACACTGCTATCTGTCTCGAAGAGGAACATCAAATGAACAGAAGAACAGAGTTTAAAGTGGTTGCTATCGGTAAAGAAAAGATTAAAGTTACCGGAGGTAAACCGCCTAAATATATCACTCCTCACGAGAAAATCCCTAAAGGCAAGTCGTTTAACGAAACTGGAACTGTGTACAGAGTTCAAATCTTCAACTCTGCAGCACTGTTTGAGTTAACTCCTGAAAACTTCCACGGATTTGATAACATTGCTTATTTCTTCAGAAATAACAGATATGTTTACACTATTGGCGCATCCTCCGATCGCAGCGAAATGGAACAATTGAGAGATCAATTGAAACCATTCTATCCTGAAGCAACGATCGTTAGGTTTGTCAATGGAGTGAGAAAATGATCTGAAGGCGGAAATCGGAAGGCGGAAGGCGGAATGAATCCAATTACGAATTACGAATTACGAATTACGGACCAATAATTCTAAATTCTACCTTCTAAATTCTAAATTAAAAAGGGGAACTTTTAATAGGTTCCTCTTTTTGTTTGACCTCCCCTAGCCCCTCCAAAGGAGGGGGAAAAAAGTCGAAAGTCGAAAGGCGGAAGGCGAAAGTTTTTGGATAATCCCGGTAAGACGATAAATGATTTTTACGCTTCAAGAAAGAATTAAGGAACAACATTCCAGAGTGGGGAAATGAAATATCTAAATAGACACCACCTTTCCTGCCCCCCATTTATTTAAAATTCCAAATAAGAAATAAGAAGTAAGAAGTAAAGGTGGAAGTCGGAAGGCGGAATCCAATTATGATTTACGAATTACGAATTACGAAATCAATTCTAAATTCTAAATTCTAAATTTAAACGTTGTAGATTTCTCTTAACGCCTCGGAAGTACGCCCGTAAATTCTGTCTTCAGCGGATTTGTGTATGTAAAACGGCTCGTTTTCAATCGCTTTGAGGAGCATATCATTAACTCCTGCGAGATAAACCGTTCCATTATTGGCTTTCAATATCTCTAACAGCTCACCCAAATACTCGACACCGTCACTGTCGGCGTAGAATGCATTCCGCAAGGAGACGACGACATGCTTGCAATTCTTAATCTTGCCGACTGTTTCTAAGTGTGCCGGCATGTTGATATAAGTCAGTGTTCCCGTAATTTTATAGACAATCAAATCGGACTCAAGTGTTTCTCTTTCAGCAATTTCGGGACTCAACAGGGTTTCCTGTAACTTGGCATTTGCCCAGAGAGTAACCTCTGTATTTCCGTACGAAACTTGATTCACAAAGATCAACAAAGAGATAAAGCTTCCTACTAAAAGCGCAGCAATCGGATCCTGAACAACAGTGATCACCGCTACAGTCGCAGTAATGGCAAAAGCAGTTTTCTCATTGTAAATCAGCTTGATAAAGTGCTTAACCGAAGACATCCTCAATGCCACCACAAAAAGAATGGCTGCAACAATCACCATCGGCAGCTTTTTGAAAAAGGTAAGAAGGAACATCACAATAATAGCCAGGAAAATGGCACTCAAAACTCCGGATGTTCTGTGTTTACCTCCACTTTTAACATTGAGAGCTGTACGAGCCAAAGCAGCTGTAGCAGGGATTCCCCCCATAATTCCCGAAGCGATATTGGCAATCGATAAACTAAATACTTCCTTGGAACGATCAAACGGAACCTTGGTCATCTGTTTGGCAATCTGTCCGGAGAGTAAAGTTTCCAAAACCCCGATCACAGCCACAGCAAAAGCAACAGACCAGATCTTTTTAGACAAAAATGGCGCCCAGGTCAGGTCTTTATAGAAGTTGTCAAACAATCTGGGAGAAATTTTGGGATAACGATCCGACAAAATTGTCATATCGAAAGGAATAGAAGTCCACTCAATAATATAAACCGCTATGATACCGATAAAAGCGATGATAATGGAACCGGGTATATTCTTAAACTTCTTGTCCCACAGCAAAATAAAAGCAACAGCACCAAGAAAAATTAAGAAAATACCCCATCGAATTTTAGAAAAATCGGAAAATGCCAATATGATATTTTGAGCTACATTTTCTCCCTTTTGTAAATCGTTTATACCCAACATGGCATCTATCTGACCAAAAGCAATCATAAAGGCGACCCCCAAGGTAAACCCTTGAACAACACTTCGCGGAATAAAGATAATGTACTTGTCCAGCTTAAAAATGTAGAATGCCAGTATAATCAATCCCGATGCAATCGCAATAATCGGTAATGACGCAGGTCCATTAATAATCGCAAAAGAGATTAAAATCCCGGATAATGCACCCGTTGGACCAATGATATTAAAATGGCCTCCTCCTAGAATCGCTCCAATCAAACCGGCCCAAAATGCGGTGATAATCCCTTGTACCGGCGTTGCTCCGGAAGCAATGGCCAGTGCCAATGAAAGAGGGATATTAATAAAAGCAACCGTTAATCCGGATTTCCAGTTCTCTCTAACGTGCTGTTTTAACAAATTCTTATCAATCTTTCCTTTTATCATCTTTATATCAAATTTTAATCACTCATTTTTGAATTTATCTCTTGAATCGCCAGGATATTTCTTGGTGAAACAATATCGATCCATCCCGATTCAATCGGATATACTTTTTTATTCTTCACTGCTCTCAACTCCGTATAAGGATGAGTTGATATGAAAGCATCAAAATCCTCCTTACGGATAAAAATCAGGTCGGGATCCTCCTGGAAAAGGTACTCCTTACTCACGCTCCAGGTCTTAAGCTGATCTCCAATATTACGTCCGCCTGCCAAAGTGATAATCTCGTGAATATGAGAGTTTTGAGGTGCTGTAAAGTCACCCGCTGCTCCAAAACCGACAACATAATAGACCTTTTTAAGAGAAGAAAAGTGCAGGTTCTTGATTTGCTCCAACATCTTACGATAGTTATCGCTTTTCTTTTGTGCCAATGATTCGGCATTGACGAGTTTCCCGATTTGTATGAAAAGGTTCAGCACGCCCTCTACCCCACTCTCTTCCCGCAAAGCAATCACTTTCAATCCCGATTGCTCCATCTTTTCGAGATCTTTCTTGGAGATAATCGATCCGATTAAAACTAAATCCGGATTCAATGAAATAATCCGCTCAATATTCACCTGGGTTAAGCCTCCTACTTTAGGAATCTTTTCAGTTCCTTTAGGAAAAGTGCAAAAATCACTAATTCCAACCAAACGCTCTTCTTCCCCCAATTCAAAAATCACTTCCGTAATAGCGGGAGAAAGCGAAATAATAGAGCGGGGTTCTTTTTCCAAAACGACTTCTCTATCATAAGAGTCTGTTATGGTGATAAAAACAGTGTCCACCTTCTGTTTGGGAGCTGAACAGCCCAAACACAATAGCAGGAACAACCCAACGAATAAGGCTTTTGAAAGAAATCTCGATAGCATAGATCAACTACTTAAGCAGTAAATTATTATATTTTTGCAAGGTTTCAAGAACATTCAGACGAATATGGATAAAATCATCCACACCGGCTGCTTTGAGTTGTTCTATGGATTCCGTAGGATTTCCGGCAACAATAAAGGATATCACAGGTGCCGCTTTTTTCACTTGTTGAACCGCTTCCACGCCCAATGTAGCGTACTCCTCGTCAGAGCTGCAAACCACAATCATCGATGGTTTGCTCTCCAAAGCCGCTTTTACACCTTCCTCCACCGTTGCAAAACCGGGACTCTCAACAATCTCATAGCCTGCACAACCAAAGAAGTTGGTGATGAAACCGGCACGTGCTTGTCTCATAGCCAAATTTCCTAATTTGAGCAAATAAACGCTGGGACGAGCACTTTTTTGAGCAAATTGTTCTGTTTGAAGACGTAATTTTTCAAACTCTTGCGCTGCACGTAGAGTTGGATTTTCAGGTTGCTCGGGAGTAACCTCAATTTTATCCAACATTGCCTCATTGGTGTTCGGATATTGATTGGTTCCCAACAAAACGGTTTTTCTGGTAGCGATATCTTTTAACTTCTTGGCTGCACTTTCTTCAATAGCAGCTTGAAGTTCTTGACTTTCAATCAGTTTCAACAATCCACCTTGACGCTCAACTTCCTGGAACAGTTTCCAGGCATGCTCTGCAATCGACAAGGTTAAATTCTCAATATAGTATGAACCTGCCGCAGGATCCACTACTTTGTCAAAATAGGACTCCTCTTTCAGGATTACTTGAATATTTCTGTTAATTCTGGACGAAAACTCGTTATCTTCCTTATAAATCGCGTCAAATGGGTTCAATGCAATCGTATCCGCACCACCCAAAGCAGCCGCCATACCCTCAGTAGTAGATCTCAAAATGTTCACATAGGGGTCAAACAGCGTCTTGTTCCATGAAGAAGCTACCGAATTGATTTGCAAACGATAAGCACAGTCACATTCAGGTTTATATTGCGCTATCATGGTTGACCATAACATTCTGATAGAACGCAACTTAGCAATCTCTATAAAATAATTCGGTCCTACGGAGAGTGTGAATTGAATTTTTCTTGCAATCTCATGAACAGGCACTCCTTTTTCGGTAAACCAAGCCAAATACTCATTCGCCATGCCCAAAACGTAGCCTAACTCCTGCGTGATGGTCGCACCTCTGTCGTTTAACTCTAATCCGTTAACATTCAATATTTTGAAGTTTTTCAGATCGCGTGTCAATTCAAATATCTTCTCTATTTTTGCGAACACTTCAGCTTGTGGCTTCAACAATTTGCCGTGGCGCATAGCACAAGCCAAGATGTCAAAATGAATCGCTCCTCTAATTTTATCCTTAGATGCTCCTGTTTTTTCTATATATTTTTGAAAAAAAGAAATCAGGGGGTGGTAGTCCTCAGCACTGTTGAACTGTATCTCTACCTTCTCCAGGTCAATGCCCTGTAGTAAATCCTCCAGATCCTTTTCTGTTTTGACATTTTCTACATTGAAATCGATTTTATCAGCTCCTCTTTTCAATGCATCTTTCGCTATTTTGTTCGCTTCCCTGGGATCCTTATGGTTCACCTCTTGCATGATGTTCCAATGGTTGGACTCGGTTTTATAACCTCTGGTATAGGGAAACTGATCAGGTAAAGAATCGATATAGGAAATATCCTGAATATCCTCAGCTCTGTAGTATGGACGCACTTCGAATCCCTCTTCGGTACGCCAAATCAGTCTTTTGGAATAATCAGCACCTTTTAAGTCTTTCTCAATCACTGCTTCCCACTCTTGAGTTGAAATCTCGGGAAATGCTTCAAATAATTTTTTACTGTTAGCCATATATATAAATTTTACTTTTCAAACAATCTGCAAAGATACATCAAATAATTAACATTTCTCACTTTTAATTTTGGCTATCACACGATCCATAACACGGGTGATTTGCTCCTCTTCCAGTTGAGGGATAAATCCCTGATCCTGAAGTAAATTCGTGATCTCTCTCACTTTCATGATATCCTGTTTGGTTTGTTGATACACCTCATCCCAGGTCAGTTGATGCAACGCTACGCCCTCTTGGATCGCCTGCATCGCCACATCGGCAGCTACTTTGGGGAAAACTTCCCATTCGAGCATGTTGGGCATGATGTTTTCGGTATCAATGCCGCGTTTTTCAGCAAACTCCGCAATCGAGTGCGCCGCTCTGATCGCCATGCCATCGGTGATTTTCCGGGCAGAAACCATCAAGGTTCCTTTCAAGATGGATGGAAAACAGATGGAGTTGTTCACCTGATTGGGAAAATCTCCTCTTCCGGTAGCCACAATGTATGCTCCCGCCTCTTTCGCCTGGTAAGGGTAGATTTCAGGAACCGGATTGGCACATGCAAACACAATCGACTTCTCTGCCATCAACTTAATCCACTCCGGAGAGATCGTATTGGGTCCCGGTTTGGAAAGCGCTACCAGCAAATCTGCATCTTTAAACGCCTCTTCCTGGGTGGTAATCTTGTTGGGATTGGTAATTTTACACAATTCCCACTGTACGTAGTAACGTGGATCATCACGATATCTTGGATTGTCAGCATGAAGTGTCGAACGACTATCGAAAATAATCATATTCTTAGGATCCACGCCATCCGCAATCATCAAGCGGGCGATAGTGGTATTGGAAGCACCGGCACCATAAAGCACCACTTTGATCTCATTCATCTTCTTACCGGTCAACTTCAAAGCGTTGATAACCCCGGCCAAAGTAACGCAAGCGGTACCTTGAGCGTCATCATGCCACACCGGAATATGACACTCTTTGCGCAGCACATCCAACACTTTAAAGCAGTTGGGTTGAGAAATATCCTCCAGATTGATAGCGCCAAAGCTGGGCTGCACCATCTTTACAAAATTGATAATCTTATCGGGATCGGGTTCTCCCTTTTCATCTTTACTGTCGATACACAATGCAACGGCATCCACGCCGCCCAAATATTTCATGAGCATGGCTTTTCCTTCCATCACACCCAATCCTCCCGGAGGAGTGCAATCGCCATCCCCAAGAACCCGGGTCGAGTCGCTCACCACAGCCACCAGATTATTCCGGTTACTCAGTTCAAAAGAGGCATCCTGGTTATCTCGGATGGCTGTCGAAACGGCAGATACCCCCGGAGTGTACCACACATTAAACCAATTAAACCCATAGATGGGCGATTTCGGTATGGTTTGCATCTTACCGCCATAAAAGCGGTGCATCTCCCGGGAAAACTCCTTATAAAAAAGGGTTTTAGCATGAGCAATCTGTTCTTCGGTAAACTCTTTCGGCAAAAGAGCAGCAATCTGATCTAAGTTTATCAATGATTCTTTTTTCATATTCAAGTTTGTTTACAATGCTAAGCGCAACTTTTAATGTTAGACTTTGAGTCAACCTGCAAAATTACGTAAAAAAAACTAAGATTCATAAGATTTGAGGATGAATAGGATTATGAAAATTTCGGATTTCGGATTTTTGGCATTGAGCTTTTTTTAGATCATAACCCGTTAACTTTTAATTATATATATTTTTTGGAATTTTAAATAAATGGGGGGCAGACAAGGTTTTCCTATTTAGTTATTTTATTTCCCCACTCTGGAATATTATGCCTTTTTGAAAATATGTGATCAATTACGAATTACGTGTCAAAAAAGTTGAAAGGTAAAATGGCGCATAGATCCAACGGAACCGGCATAAGTTATTTTAATTTAAACTGCAAATATTTTATATTTTGCTTTGAGTACACTGTTCGGTTGTTTCATCAAATTGTTTTGAGTTATAAAGTCTTTCACCAATAGTATCAAGTGGGGGTATATTGTATGTCTGTGGAGAAATTAATCCCTTATTTTTCATCTCAGTATAATAATCTTTTAACTCATTATATTTTGAGTCTTTACTGAATTTATCAACTTGATCTTCAGTTATTTTTTTTACTTTTTCACTTATTGTTTCCATAATATAATTGTGTTAAAAATGTTTACGACTATGTAAAAAAACTTTAAATCCATTCCTTACTATAAATTCGGTTAATAAATCATTATAGTTTCTAATTAGGGTTCTTAAATTTGGATCATCAGAATAATCCTCAATTTCCAATCTTAAAGTATTCACCAGAGTAGTAATGTTTATCATTCTACCATGTGAATGCCAAATTTTATTATTTCCAAGTTTATCAGCAATCTCTTCAGCTCTTTCTATTTTTTCTTTTAGAGTCACCGATTTACCTATTTTATTAGAGTCAGTTCTGTGTTTAGTCCAATCTTTAAATTTATATTCTACCAACCATTTTTTTAATAGTGTAATTGTTAATTCCTTCGCTTGTTCATAGCTTCTTAGCAGTGCCAAGTCTTGATTTTGTAAAATTAAAAATTCAGCTTGAGTTAATGTTCCATTTTGTGCCTTTTCAAGCAATTCGTTTACTTTATCCAGATAACCAAGCGCCGGCACGTAAGTAGTGCCATTAAAAACCTGTGGGTCGATAGGTCCAAGAGAAGATGAATAATCCATAAATATTTTATCACCCGACATACAAAAAATAGTCCCTGCAGACATTGCATAATCAGGAACGACAAAGTATACTTCTTTATAATGGTGTCTTATTATTTCAACCATTTTCTCGACAGTTTCAGCATTACCTCCAGGTGTATTTAATACAATGGTCAATCTGTCTTTTCCTGGTGTATCTTCTTTAAGCATTTCAATAAAATCTCTGAATATTTTTTCGTATGAAGGATGTATTTCACCATAGTAGAAAATAACATCAGATTTAAAATGAGTTTCTAATTTTTCGAGATTTTGATTTAGAATTTCTTTAATAGTTCTATCAAATATTTGCATATAATTGATTTTTAGTGCTCTATAGATACTGAACTACTATGTAGTCGTATTTAAGAGTGAGTTATATTAGTATTATTAGTATAAAATTCACAGTGCAAATGTACAATTTTTTTGAATACAAAACAGAAGAATTTTTAAACCCTAATTTGTTCTACCTTCTAAATTCTAAATTTAGGATCGTAATTCGTAATTGGATCATCCCGCCTTTATATTTTGCTCAGCTCCTCCATCAATGCTTTCCGCTTGGGATATTCGCTTTTGAGGTGTAAAATGAGTTCGTAGGCTTTGTCTCTTGCACCAAGATTGATAATCCTACGGATATATCTACATGCCTCTTGATAATGATTTCTACCCATGTTGTCTCTCATATATTCGGTGATTCCTTTGGTGTATAATGCGACAACCTCAGCGGAAAAATCCTTGGCAAGATACTTTTCATAAATTTCAATTGTCCTAAAAGTGGGATTCTTTTTGACCAATTCCAGCAGTCTGTCCCACCATTCTTCTTTTATGAAAATATCGGCAATTAAATCGGTATCAGGCCATCGACTTTTATTTCTAATATCCTGAATGACAGCTTCAATAAACTCTTTCCACTCTTCGGGTTTGACGTGATCTTTTAATATTTGAAAATAATCTTGCTCTTTTCTGAAATTGTCAATAAACAGCAGACGCGCATATTCGATAATTTTTTCGGTATCATGCTGAGCTTGTGCTATTTTTAACAACCAGTTATACCATTCCCATACCAAACCCAGTTTTTTTGAATCATAATTCACTCCATCTTGAGCTATAGCAACTGCTCGGTCATAATTCGCTTTTAACATTGCTTTTTGAATCGCTTTCCGTCTTAGGTCAGGATTTGTAATATTTTGCTCTACATATTGATCTGCAGCACTTTCACCTTTAAATTTTAATACGATGTTGTATTTTATTTTTTGTGCTTTTTCAGTTGTATATTCAGATTTTTGTGTTTTATCGATGACTTTAAAAATAGCTTCCATTTCTTCTTCTGTTTGTAAAAGAGATTCGGCAAGACTTAAAATACCGATATGCCAGTTCCAATCCGAATAAATTCCTTTCTCAAAAGAGGTACAACAATAATTGAACATTTGTTTCCTAATCTCTTCAGATAATGGGTCTTGGGCAATAGTCCAAAGTATATCGTAAGCAGTTTCAACCAATCCATACATTTCACCATCACTGTCATCCGAAACCTCAAGGAGATCGCTCACTTCCTCCATAATAGCGGTACAAATCAAAAAAGCGGTATTGTAATTGCGGTTTTCGACCTGTTTTTCCGCTGTATTGAGAAGTGTAGAGATGGAATGGGTTACCATCCCTACAGCCGACCACTCGATAAACCCATGTCTATTGGTTGCCATATTCAGGGTTGCCCTTACTTGTTCTGAATATAACTCTTTAGTTTCATCGGGATTGAATTGAGCAAATGACGACAAAAACAGGTTTCTGAAAGATCTGTTTGTAGCTGCCTGTTCAACTATGAATAGCTTCAGTTCATCATGAGATATAATTTCGAGTAATTCGTTAACCTGTTCAGTAATGGTTTTGCGTTTTGCGGGTTGGTCAGAAAGGGTTGTTTGCTTCGGATTTTCCTCTATTTCGATGTACTGATCTTCCATTTCTTCTCGCAGGTAATACAAGGCAGCCACCACATGCTTGCACACCGGACCTAAATCGTAAGGGCAATCGCAGTCATAATCCGTAATCATTCCATCCTCAAGAGTGATTTGGACAGTATAATACAGGCTCCCTTCAACAATAAACTCATATTCACCCGGACTGATTTCATCGGGATCATGAACATGTCCATCTTCATAGTACTGCAAACCCCGATTCAGTATGGTTTTGTCTATATAATTCTCAAATTGGTTTAGCGGAACAGGCATAATGTGTTTTGTTTTAAAAGAGCAAATATAGAACTATTTTGATTTTTTATTCATTTAATGATTTGTTATCCAATTTATTAATCAATTTATCAAAATCAGATTGAAATAATTGGTCTTGTATAATCCTGTATTTTTCAAATTCAGTTTCAGCGTATTCATTTGCCATTTCATGACTTATTTTTCCGGCATTTTGCAAAATGTCTCTATCGTCATGTTGAAGAAACAAATCTAAACGTTTTGCCCAATCTTCCATTGTCATTGGAATTTTACGTTTGGCTCTATTTTCTGCTAAATCAAGATAAGCATTTACAATTCTTCCTAATGAATCCAGTTCATCTTTTGTAAGGTAATTTTTTGCAATCGTAACATCTGATTTTAGAATTTTTCCGTTGGGACTATTTTTCCATGAAGTTAATCCCATGTATTCTTTTTGACTATCTGCACGTTCAACGATCAATTCTGCCGCTGTGTGCTGATGAATGGCATATTCTTTCAATACCTGCGTTGCCCATTGTCTAAATTGTGTTGCACGAACTGAATTCACCCTGTACCCTACTGATATAATCGCGTCTAAATTATAAAATTCCACATCACGGTTTACTGTTCGATTTCCCTCTTGTTGAACTATTCGAAATTTTCGAATAGTTGCTTGTTCCTGAATTTCCCCGCTTTTATATATTTCTTTTAAATGATAATTAATGGTATTAACCTCAACATCAAACAATTCTGACATTAATTTTTGACTAAGCCAAATTGTTTCATCTTCGTAGCGAACTTCAATTGTTGATGTTTTACTTTGATTTGTAAAAATCAAAAATTCCGCTGTACTATTTCTAATTTGTATTTTCTTACTTTTATCTATCATCAAATCTGTTATTTATATCGATTTGTAAATATACCATGATATCTAATTCACGAAACAAAGATACAAAAACATTTCGGATTTCGGAGGGCGGATTTCGACTTTCCTTCTACCTTGTAAACCGTAATTCATAATTCGCAATTGGATCATTCCGACTTTCGACTTTCGACTTTTTTTCATTCCGCCCTCCGCCTTCCGCCTTTTAATTCATCCTTCTACCTTCTCAATTGATAATTGGTGCTTCTTCCACCGCCTTCTTCTTGCTGTAAAATTCCCTTTTCGATCAGATCCTTAATGTCGCGGATGGCGGTATCTTGTGAACACTTGCAGATTTTCGCCCATTTTGAGGATTGTAGCTTTCCAACAAAGTCGCCGTCAAGTAATTTGTTGAGCATTAAAATTTGTCGCTCGTTGAGAGATGTTTGAGCATGTTGAGTCCAAAACTCTGCTTTTGTCAGTATGTTTTCCAATATTTTTTCTGAAGATAGTATGGCTCTTTTTAGACATTTCAAAAACCAATTGAGCCAAAGGGTGATATCGCTGTCACTGTTGTTTTGCTGAGTTTTTTCAAGCGCTTCGTAGTATTTTTTTCGTTCTTTGTTAATTTGTGTGGACATGCTGTAAAAACGCTGATTACTTTTGTCGCTTCGAGCCAACAACATATCACTGATTGCCCGGGCAATACGTCCATTGCCATCGTCAAACGGGTGGATGATCACAAACCACAAATGAGATATGGCAGCTTTCAGTACATCATCAATTTTCATCTTACTGTTCAGCCATTGAAGAAAGTGATCCATCTCTGCTTTGACATCCTGAGCTAACACGGCTTCGTAATGTACTTTTTCGCGTCCAAAACCTCCGGAAACAACCTGCATTTCACCGGTTCGGTATTGTGCAACTTTTATGGCATAGAGTCCGCTGCGTCCGGTTGGGAAAAGAGATCCGTGCCAGCTTAACAGACGTTCTTCCGTGAGCGGTTGATCGTAGTTTTGTGTGGCATCGAGCATCATATCCACAATACCGTCGATGTTTCGGGCAGAACTGACCAGTCCCCCCACTTCAATGCCCAAACGGCGAGCGATTGAGGAACGAACTTGCGCTTTGTTTAGTTTTTCTCCCTCAATTTCGGAAGATTTCAACACATCAAGTGTTATATTTTTGAGTGAAGCTTCTTCCTGCATATCAAAACCAAGCGAGCTCATTTTGCCTAACAATCGTCCTTGTAAATGACGCACTTCCGCCAATAATGGGCTGATTTTCTTTTCATCCCATTTGAAATAGGTCCAGTTTTCGTGTTGATAAATGTAGAGTCCCATGATCATTACTATTGAAAGTGCAAAGATATAACTTTTGCGGAGAATAAACGATCTATTCTTCGTATTTTTGCGTAGAATAATAATCTTAATCTCTGCAAAATGTAAGAAGATTAATAATTTTTGCATAGTAATACCATTTATTCAGGGTTATTTTGAAGGCGGAAGGCGGAGGGCGGAATGAAAATAATTACGAATTACGAATTACGATGAACAAACCTAACCCAAAAATTGGCTGTAAAGACGCAATGCTTTGCGTCTTTACGACCGCATGCGATCAAAGATTTATAAGCCCGTAATTCGTAATTGATCACAATTTTTCCCAAGGGGATGGAGTTCCAGAGTGGGGTAAGGAAATGACGAAAAAGCGAAATTTGATCTGCCCCCCATTTTTTTTTAAATACGAAATGAGAAATATGAAATTAGAAATAAAGGCGGAAATTGAAAGGCTGAAGTAAGAAATTCTATTCTACCTTCTAAATTCTAAATTTAAAGATTCCGAAATCCGAAATCCAAAATCCGAAATCATTTTACTGTTTAATCAATTCATCAAACTGTTCCGCTGTCAGGTATCCCAACTGCAATGCAGATTCCTTTAGGGTCAGGTTGTTGGTGTGGGCGTGTTGGGCGATTTTTGCGGCTTTATCGTAACCAATGTGGGGTGACAAGGCGGTGACCAGCATCAAAGAGTTTTGCAAATGGGTTTCGATTTGAGACAGATTGGGTACAATGCCTGCAACACAGCGCGTATTAAAACATTCAATGGCATCGGTCAACAAGCGGATGCTGTCGATCATATTCTTGACAATCAGCGGCATAAAGGCATTGAGCTGGAGATGTCCCTGCATCGCGCCTATCGTGATGGCAGTATCATTGCCGATCACCTGGCAACACACCATCGTCAACGCTTCACATTGAGTGGGATTCACCTTGCCGGGCATAATCGATGAGCCGGGTTCGTTGGCGGGTAGATTCAACTCCCCGATTCCGCAACGCGGACCGGAAGCCAACAGACGAATATCATTTGCTATCTTCATCAGTGCCACAGCCAATCGCTTCAAAGCACCGGAAGTAGCTACAAATGAGTCGTGGGTCGCAATTCCCTCAAATTTATTCACTGCGGGAGTAAAAGGGTAGTCGGTCTCCTGACTAATCAATTCCACTACCCTCTTATCATAGCCTTTAGGAGCATTAATCCCATTGCCAACTGCCGTCCCTCCGATGGGAAGTTCAGCCAAATGAGCCAGAGAAGCCAGAATTGCCTCTTTACTGTGCTTTAATTGGGATTCGTACGCAGAAAACTCATCTCCCAAAGTGAGCGGTGTAGCATCCATCAGGTGGGTTCTGCCAATCTTTTTGATCAACTGAAACTGCTCTTTCTTCTTTCCCATCTCCTTTTCGAGACGTTCAATAGCAGGAAACAACTCATTATGAATTTTCAAAACAGCAGCGATTCTCATCGAGGTGGGGAACACGTCGTTGGTAGATTGCGACTTATTCACATCATCATTGGGATGCAACAATACATTGTCCGGATAGTTGCGACTGTTCCAATTGGCCACCACTTCATTCACGTTCATGTTGGTTTGGGTTCCCGAACCCGTTTGAAAGACGGATAGAGGGAAAAAATGATCGTCCCCCCTTTTTTTTATTTCAATAATAGAAGAGATAATAGCATCCTTTTTAGACTGAGATAACACACCCGCCTCAAAATTGGTCTGTGCAGCGCACTGCTTAACAATTAAAATCGCATCTAACAACGCTGTCGGCATTTTATCCTGACCGATTGGAAAATTTTCCAAAGATCTTTGTGTTTGAGGACCCCATAAGGCATCCTCAGCAATTTTCACTTCACCTAGACTATCTTTTTCAATTCTATATTTCATATTGCAAACTTATTTTTAATCGTGAAACCTCCAGTTGATACCCACTGTAAACAGGTGATCCACAGTAGGATAATAGGGGGTGGTAAACATGCGATAGGTCTGAACAGGAGACAACAGATTCCCCACCCTTGCAAAAAAGTAGATCCTTGAAATTCTAACCGTAGCATAAAGATCTAAGAACCAATAGTTTCCAATCATTTCATTCTCTTGATGATAGAATGAATAGAGAGCAGGCAGGTAGGCCGGAGCGTAATAAGTAGTATTGTACATCAAGTCTACACCCAATTGAAATTTCAATTTCTTCTTAAAGATATTAAAAATATAATAAACCGATGTTTTTCCCGCAAACAGAGGAACCCGAATGGAGTCGGAAGAGGAGTTTTGAAGCATCACATTAAATGTAGAACCAAAGTTTTTATATCTAATTGGTGCATAGAGACTTAACTGCACTACTCTGGTAAATTTTTGAACCTGTATCGGAGTATATTCCGGACCAAAAAGCACAAAATGATCCAATAGATACAGATTTCCTTCCACACGGTAGTTTTTATAAGTTAGATCAGCTCCCAAATCCACGATGTTCTGTTTCCCCCATTCCCAATCCCACGCAAAGTGATTGGAACTAAAATGCGAAAAGTTGTAATCCGGAGATACCCTGTAAACATTGACATGTCCACCTACTTTTAAGTTGATATTTCTTCGAAACAGCCATTCGCCTCTAATTTTTGCTATCGCATCATTGTTCGTGTAGCCCCCAAAGGAATAGGAAAAAGTTCCAAAAATATCCATAAAATTGAATAGTTTTAGATTTGCTCTCAAAAAAGGTGTAAAAGTATGGAAATGGGATCTTACACGTTGATCTTCAAAGAATTCATGCATAATACCGGCAGCCAAATAGACATAACTATTGGCATCACTCACCAACTGCATGGGAGAATAGTTAGACCATTGTATTGAGTTCACGATTTTATAGCAGGATAATGAGTCCGCTGTAGTATCGCTTTCAAAGGTATATATTTGAAACTGAAGCGTAGTATCCAGATAATCAAAATAACTACTATTGATCTTCTGGAAGTGTGCATTGTGGGTAATATAACCTGCATAAGTACTCTTTTTAGGGTATAAACTCACAAAGTGTTGAAAATTGATGTCATGTGTCTGAATATGAGTCAATCCATTAGGTATATTGACAACATACCCTTTGTTGTCGGGCAATTGGTGATCAATAAACTGTTGAACATCTTGCAGACCTCCATTTTCCTGATTATTGATTCGATTCAAAATATATGAGGCTCTTAGGCCATACCTCCCATTTTTAGTAGCATACCGATATTGCACGTCACCACTCAATACCTTGGATGCCTGATGTACAAAATACCCCTCGTTGGTGGCAGCATAAAGGTCGAGCGAAAAAACTCCATCCCTGATTTTCTTGGCAAACACCAAATCCAACATGTGTTCGTTAGGCAATCCATAAAAATATCCAACTTTGGTATAAGCAGTGGATAATTCATAAACATTGAGATTATCCTGAGTTTTAAAAGTAAGAGGGAATGGGAAAGTGATTCTCTGAAATCCCATATTTCTCTTATATTGAAAGAGCATCGTTTGGTGTGCCTGTTCCAGACTGCCTAATGTTTGATAGATATTCTCGCTTCTAATCAATGGTGAAAAGTGATTCACTTCCACCATGTGGGTGTCTATCAAATTATATTTCAAAGGATAGAAGTTGTGTTGCCCCGTCTTGGCAATATAAACCGGTAAAAAGCCGGGAGAGAGTTGATGAGTCGAATCCCGGAAGCTATTCGAATTCGAATTTTGAGCATTTCCAATCAATATGCCAAAAAAGAAAAATGCAAATAAAGTATAAGATATTGATTTAAAATACATTATATATTGCTCCCTTTAAAAATTCAAGAACGCTAAATTACGTTTTTTTTCTGAATCAACCATTTTATAAAATTTATATATCTTTGTCGATTCTATTAAAGAATAGCGCATGTTTAGACTAATCAATCAAAAGTCGGCAATCCAGTGGATTATTTTGATTCTCTTGTGGGGCTTAGCGGAATATCGGATTCTCTTTGATAGTAATCTAATTGCTCCCGACGGATTTCCTCTTTTGTACAATTATCTCTACTTTTTTACAACACAAAACAAGATTGTATATGCGATTGTACTTTCGATAACTTTAATTCTCACTATAGTAGGATTACAACTTTACTTCTCAAAGAATAAGTTTTCAAATAAAATTACCTACCTCCCATCTATTTTTTATCTCTTCTTTTTGCATATCAGTGGAGCATTACGGCTTCTATCCCCCCTATTTTTCTCTAACCTATTGGTTGTTTGCATATTACTCATTAATGATGTTCATAAAAAAGATGAAAAGAATCACTATTTACTCT
Organism: Bacteroidota bacterium; assembly: GCA_029570835.1. Classification (GTDB taxonomy): domain Bacteria; phylum Bacteroidota; class Bacteroidia; order Bacteroidales; family WCHB1-69; genus UBA5429. The sequence continues at coordinate 13,396 of JAKPTX010000063.1, read as the reverse complement.
TTGCCGGAATCATTATTGGAATAGCCACTCTGATTGATCCGGCGATGCTGGTACTCTTTCTCTTCATCATTGTTTCACTGTTAATCAATACGGTGATCACTTACCGACAGATTATGAGTACCCTGCTAGGCATAATTATCGTGGGTATTTACGTAGTTTCAGTATATTTTTTGACTGACCGACTTCCCGAATTGATATCTAATTTCAAAGAGATTGAGCTCTTTGCCCTCTTCAATGAACCTGTGCTATTAACTTATCAAAAATGGATCAAATTAGGGATTATCGTTCTTCTCACTATCTACATTTTTATAAAAAGTATGCTTATTGCTCGAAATAAAGTGGTCGAATTCAGAAAAAAGATCTTTACACTGATCACATTGCTCATCGTACTATTTTCCTCTATTGCCATTACCGGATTAGATCCTTCTCTTTTTTCCAGACACCTCATCATTCCCTTTGCGTTACTTTTTGCATTAGCTGCTCAATACCGTAAAAACTGGATTGTCAATGAGATCTTTTTTGTTATTTTTTGTGTCGGTTTATGGCTTTAATCTCCTCTTTTTCCAATGATTCCACTATTGAATGTGGCTGCGATGAAGCGGGCAGAGGCGCTTTAGCAGGACCTGTTTTTGCGGCAGCGGTAATACTTCCCCACGACTACCATCATCCCGACTTAAATGACTCGAAACAGATTTCAGCTCAAAAAAGAGAACAATTGCGGGAAGAGATTATCAAAGAAGCATTGGCTTACCAAGTAATCTCTATTTCAGTAGAGGAGATCGACAAAATCAACATTCTCAACGCCAGCTTTAAAGGGATGAATGAAGCGGTAAAAGGGCTGAGCATTAAGCCGGAACTATTGCTTATTGACGGCCCATTATTTAGAAACGACACTACTATCCCTTACCAATGTATTGTCAAGGGAGATGCACTCTACTACTCCATCGCTGCAGCTTCCATTTTGGCTAAAACATTTCGAGATGAACATTTAATCCAACTGGGAACCAAATATCCTCAATATGGGTGGGACAGGAATAAAGGTTATGCCACAAAACAACATCAGGAAGCGATTTTAAAATATGGGTTCACACCTCTGCATCGCAGAAGTTTTCATCTGAAAGGACAGTTGAAGTTCGACTTCTAATTTTTTTTGGAATCCACAATAATTTCAGATGCCAACTCATCAGTAGTTTTTCCCAAATACTTATCAACATATTCAATCAGCCATTCCGTATTGGCATCTTGGGGATATTTATGGATATAATCTCTAAACTCTATCTCCGCACTTCTATAGTCATGCAAAATATTGTCATAAACCACCCCTCTGTTGTAGATACAGAGCCTAATATCTTCGAAGTCCGGATACACTTTTTGAATATCGTTAAAGATATTGATGGCATCTTGAGCAAAACGAACCGTTTCAGTTTTGTTGTTTGCTATTCCCGCCATCTCCATGGACAAAACCCCTGCTTTAAACAAATAATGCGGTGCCATTTTATCCTCGGGATAATTTTCAGCAAATTGTTTGGCTGTGGTAACAAAGTGACTCATTTGAGGAATATCTATCACCTTGTTCTGATAAAGAGAATCCACTACTTGAAGGGCTTGTAAAATCTCAGTTTGCTCTTTACCTTTGGTCCCCAAAGTTGAAGACTCTTTGTTAGAGTTACACGACCCTAACATAACTATCAAAAGCAAAAAGTAGAAAAATCTCAGTTTCATACTCTAATTTTTAAATTTATAACTTACTTTTACTTTTCCAGCGCTAATATCTTGAAGTTTCTTTTTCAAGATCATCTTTTTAATTGGTGAAACCCGATCTGTAAACACCTTTCCATCCAAATGATCGATCTCATGTTGCATCACTCTGGCATTTAATCCGGCTACATGTTCAACCTTTTCCTCTCCATCCAGGTCTAAAAAGCGTATTTTAATCTCCGATTTTCTGGTTACCTCTTCATATACCTCCGGAACACTTAAACAACCCTCGGCAAAAGTAAAAGGCTCACCAAACTCTTCCTCTATAACCGGATTGATCAAAACTCTTTTCATCGGAACTACATCCGGATATGCTTCAATATAAGGATTGGTATCCATCACAAACAAACGGATATTCAATCCTACCTGAGGTGCAGCCAACCCAACCCCATTAGCATGATACATGGTTTGAAACATCTTTTCAACCAGTTCATTTAAATCAGGATAATCCAGATCAATCTCCTTAGATTCTCTTCTTAATACGGGGTTTCCTAGTAAATATATGGGTAACATCTCTTTTTTTACTTTAATTCATACTCTCCCTACCGGCAGCTATCTCCAACTGCTGCAAAAAAGATTGAAGAATAATTGTTGCGCTAATCTTATCTACCAATTCCTTATTGGCTCTTTTCTTTTTACTCAAACCGGCATCAATCATAGTTTGAAAAGCCATTTTAGAAGTAAAGCGCTCATCCATTCTTACAATAGTAATGTCTGGTAGGTTTTTTTTCAATCGTTTCACAAAAGGCTCAATAAATCGGGAAGCATCTGAAGCCTGATTATCCATAGTTTTAGGTTCTCCTATCACAATCACATCGACAGGTTCTTTGCTTACATAATCCATGATGTAATCAAAAACCTCAGAAACATGAACCGTGTCTAGACCCTGAGCAGAGATCCTTAATTGATCCGTTACCGCCAGTCCGACTCTTTTCTGCCCATAATCAATTGCCAATATCCGTCCCAAATTACAATAATTAGATTGCAAAGGTACAAATTAATCGCAGAACTATTTATTAAAATTTCTTAATAATTATATTTGGGGGGACTAATCCTTAGCACTGTTTAAAAAGTACGATCTCTAAAATCTTGTTTAAAGGTGTGTTTCAAATCTTTTAATACAGAAGCTTTCACATTGATTGTCAGACTCCACCCCCTTCTGTATCCGAACGGAATCCAGTTAAAACGCATCTCCCAACAGTGCAGATCCCGGTAAACATCAAAAGAGGTGTAAGACATTTGACGATTTTTGAAATCATAACCTGTAGTAAATCCTACTTTCCATTTTTTGGTCACATTAAAATCTCCCATCAGATTGAGTGTCTGAATAATATCCCTGCCATACTGAGGAGTCGTATCGTTTATTAAATAAAGAGGATTTTCGTACAGATTGAAGTTAAAAGAGTAGTTGATAGTTAAATTCCAGGGTGAAGAAAAGTCAGAGGAAACGGATGGAATACCCAGACTATTTTCAAGAAACAGTTCGGTTCCTCCTCTGGATTGATCATACGACTCTCCCTTTGATTTTCCTTTGAAGAAATCATTATTTAATCGCCAATTCAATCCAATCTGTATCTGTGAACTTGAGAAACGAAACAATTTCTTATTTACTTTCCATTCCGTTTGATTCAATCTTCTTCCGTATGCATCACTAATATAGGGATCAAATCTAAAATTGTAAGTCATATCTAAAAACTGAGTAAACTTAGAACGACCGGAAATATCGAAGGTGCTCCATCGAAGCGAGTCTGCTGCAAAATCATAACCTGCTGATAAGGTCAAGTTTTCTATTAAAGTAATCTTCCGCATTCCGGTAATACTATCTTTTCTGGAAGGAACCTTGATCTCAATATTATTGGATATGGAAAAACGTGAGATCGCCTGTGTTTGAGCAGATACACCTCCAAAAAGTGCACCCGAAAAATGAGAGTACTCCTCATACACACCTTTGATGGTATTATAGTATCTTCCATACGTATTACCACTCAAGTTAGGACGATAAGTAAAACTCAAATCAGGTGAAACTACATGTCGGATCGCTTTCAGATATCCTCTCTGAAACCCATATAAAATATAGACTTTCGTATTCAGTGAGGTTTGCCCGTAAATATCATGGAGCATAAAAAAACCCCTTTTCATCTCATCCTGAATCAGCGGAGAAAGGTACTCTCCTACCGTATCAACGGAAAATGTTTTTTCTATCGACTGTAAATACCATTTTTCCTGAATATTTATTGAGGTATTCCAGTTGATTAATTTTGCAATTTTTAACGGAATAGTGATAGGGATCGTATGCCGGATTCCCATCTCCATCCGATCCAACGTTTCCTTTTGCAAGAAAGTAGAATCAACACCATTGACTCTATTGCTAAATTGAGAACTCCACTTAATAGAAATATTTTCATACCATTTGGGTTTCCCAGCCCTCTTCGACCTTCTGAAAGGATATAGCGTAATCAACGACATATTGACATCAGGCAAAGCCAACGAAACCATTTGAGTTTGTGTGTTTTGAGTATAAGAACCTGTAATATCGAGAAAAAAGACCGATTTAATGTTTGTAGAAAAGTTAATGGAAGAGTTATATTGGTTGGATAGATAATCATCCACACTGGTGATAAAGTTTTTAGTATAAGACTTACTAATTAAATTGATTCGGGCTGAAAATTTATAGTATGGATTTGATTTAGGATCCTGCACGTGATTCCATGCAATCCTAAAATCGCTCCCTGTACTATACATCGGTGTGCCCTTCTCCCCTTCATAGGATCGTGCAAAACTTAAATAAGCATCCCCCCTAAATTTGTAGCGATAAACATAATTGGTCTTCCCTTTGATCGCCCAATTTCCACGTGTGTAAATATCTGCCAACAACGTCAAATCAAAATTATTATTGATTCCAAAGTAGTATCCTATGTTTTCAAAATAGAATCCTCTCACCTGAGACATCCCGAATGTTGGCATCACCAATCCGGAGGCACGCCCCTTCTGCATCGGGAAATAACCAAATGGGATAGCTAAAAAAGTGGGGATATCACCAAAACTTAAATAGGCAACTCCAGTCACAATTTTATCATTTTGGATGGCTTTGGCTTTATTGAACTTAATTTGATAGTGAGGACAATCCAAATCACAAGTTGTGTATTGTCCGTGAGCAATATAAGAGGTTACGTCATCCACTTTTTTTACCTTTTCCCCATGAATAAAACCCTCCCCCTCAGTAGTAATCACTTTGGAGATTTTCCCTTTTCTCGTAGTGTAATTGTACTTAATTTCCTGCGCCCGATAGATGCCATCCCCTTGTTTGAAGACCGGAGGTCCCATAATTTCACCCTCTTCTGTCGCAATTCCGGAAGCATACAATTCCGTATTCTTAAAGTCTATCTCAATATAATCCGCTTCCAGATTCATGTCATCATATTGAGTTTTGGATTCATTAAAAAGAACGGCGAGTTGTTTTGTGAAATCAAAATAGATAGAATCCTTACACTGGTAGGTAACTGTATGCGTTAAAGCATCTTTTGATATTTTTTTTATATTATTATTGGGGGGAGGCAAAAGTGTATCCTCCCCGCTACTGATCCCGCTTGCCAACTGTTCATTGTTTACCACCGCTGAAGTGTCGTGGCGCTGTACAGCGTCATTTTGTCCCTGTAAACTAAAAAACAGAAACAAAAACAGGATCACTGACAACCATTTGATCCCAAAAAGATATGAACAATGATATAAGTATAATTTTTTTTCCAAAAATAACGTTTATCTATTAGTTATTTATATTTTTGTCGTTTAAGACACAAAAGTACATAAATTAATCATGTTATGAACATAAAAAAAGGGTTTTTAGTATCTATATTTCTAACTTTTTTTTCCTTATTCCTTTTTGCACAGAATGGGGATCAAGTCAAAAAAATTGTAATTGATGCCGGACACGGAGGAAAAATGCCGGGTTGTGTCGGTAAAAAAAGTAAGGAAAAGGATGTTACTCTGGCAGTTGCACTCAAATTTGGCAAGTTGATAACCCAACATTGTCCTAGTGTTAAAGTGATTTATACCCGTACCGATGACGCTACTGTTGAGGTATATCGCAGGGCTCAAATTGCCAATGCAAATAAGGCTGATCTCTTTATTTCGATTCACTGTAACGCCAGTGAAAACAAAGCGGCCCACGGTGTGGAAACTTTTGTAATGGGATTGCATAGAACTGAAGCTAATATTGAAATTGCAAAAAAGGAAAATGCGGATATTTTAAAGGAGAAAAACTACGAAGAAAATTATGGCGGATTTGATCCCAATTCTCCGGAAGCAAGTATCATATTCTCACTATACTCCACCGCTTATCTGAAAAACTCAGCTATTTTAGCCTCTAAGGTGCAAAACAATCTTTTAAAAAACACTAATCTAGCAGATCGCAAAGTACAACAAGCCGGTTTTTGGGTACTCTATAAAGTGGCTATGCCCAGTATTCTGGTTGAGCTGGGATTTCTTTCTAATGCAGTGGAAGAGGAGTATCTCCTAAAAAAAGAGAATCAGGATATTATGGCCATTTCGCTATACAATGCATTTATCGAGTATAAAAATCATGTTGAGGGGAAAAACCTGCCACTACTTGATGTGAAAACCGGAATTCCTGAAAAGCAGATTCAAAAACCTGATTCTGATACCATCATCCCTACACCGGTGGTGCAAGAAGTAGAGAAACCACAACCTGAATCACAAGATGTTCAAACAGTAACCCATCCCAATCAAGCCACATTCAGAGTTCAATTCATGGCTTCTCCGAAAAATATGGATACGCAAAGTAGAGAATTTAGCGGACTTCCAAAGGTTAAAAAGTATTTCGAAAACAATCTTTGGAAATATACCGCCGGAGATGAACTCTCTTGGGATGAAATCAACATCATTCTCAAAGAGGTCAGGAAAAAATATCCCGATGCTTTCATAATTGCATTTAAAAATGGGGTAAAAATCCCTGTTTCAGAAGCACGACAATAAAAACCCAAGTTTTTGTCTCGTTTTTACGTTTATTATGATAGATAACAAGCAGAATTTAAAGGAGGATTATTCCCAATTGATTGCGGGCTGCTTAGCTAATAAAAGAGAAGCACAACATCGGTTGTTTAAGACCTTCTACAGTAAACTGTTTCATATTTGTTATCGTTATGCATCCAACAACGAAGAAGCGCAAGATATGTTAAACGAGGGATTTATAAAGATTTTCAACAATTTGGATAGATACCAACCTACCGGTTCTTTTGAAGCCTGGATGAAACGGGTGATGACCAATGCAGCACTCGACTATCAACGAAAACATAAACCCAACTTTGAAACGGTTGATTATGATGCAATCAGTCAGTTTGAATCTTCATCATACGAAGAAAATCATGCTATCAGCAAAATTTCCAGTGATGAGCTGATGTTGTTGATTCAAAAGCTCCCCCCTATGACTAGATCGGTGTTCAACCTGTATGTTTTTGAAGAGTATTCTCATGCCGAAATAGCTGAGATGCTTCACATTAAGGAGGGAACCTCACATTGGCATCTGAACAGTGCCAGAACCAAGTTAAAGCAATTGATTATTGAACAATATAGAGATTAAAAATGGAAGAATTTGATCAATTAATCAAGGAAAAAGCAGAGAAGAAAGAGTTTAAGTTTAAATTTCTTTACTGGTTTCTATTTGCAAAAAAGGCCGGATTTGCTGTCTTTTCCACTATGCAGTGGATTGCTATTGTTGCTATTTCCAGTTCAATTGTGGGAGGAGCATCATACGGGACTTATAAACTGGTTCAGCATGTCCGGGCGAAGAGCAACGTAACTGCTCCCGCTCAGGTTAACCCCTCTGAATTGGAGCCTCTCGGGTTACTTCTCGATACGGCACAAGTAGAATCAGGGAGTGATAGTGTAATCATAGAAGGGTCACCTGTTCTCCGGGAGGAAAAGGCGTCCTGCCCCCCTATTATTAAAAATCCAAAAAAGAAAGAAAAAAAAGATCAAACTGAGGTAAAAGATAGCGTAATAGCTCCGAAAACTCCGGTTAAAACAAGATATGAAGAAATCAGATTTCTTGCGATTGACCCGGATACCATCTTGACCAATGATTAAAAAAAATAAGAAAAAAACTTCTTAAACCCTCATATTCAATAAATTAGGCTTCAATTTCAAGTTAAAGGTCCAATAGCAAAAATTTAATAAAAAAATGTAACCCATAGTTCAATTTTTTTTGTACTTTTGCAGTCCTAAATTAATTAGGGGTCCCTTAGCTCAGGTGGTTAGAGCATCTGACTCATAATCAGAGGGTCCTTGGTTCGAGCCCAAGAGGGACCACAGAAAAGAGCAAGCACTTACAACAAACAGAAGTAAGTGCTTTTTTGTTTCACTGACCTTGTAGAGACCTTCTGATCAGTATTCCTTGTTGAGGAAATAGATTATGCCTTGTTCATAATCATTGATTGTCAGGTTTTTGATCCCTATAATTTTTTGATTTTTGATTTTTAGGATTCCGATTCCATACATTCCAAACGCCATCCGATCCAATTTATTGGTAGTGTCAATGAGTGTCGTAGGATGGAGTGTTTTAATGGTATCGCTTAAATGTTTTAAGGTCTTTTGGGAAAATAACACTGCTTGAAACCGATTTGTCATCTCATGAGTATTCCCTAACAAAAATCTCAAAGCTGCTTTAGTACAGGGAACACAACCGCCCGGCAAAATAAAAAAATACTCCCCATCAGTGATTTGAAAATCCGGAAATATCTCTTTCATATAGTTATTGAAAAATCGAGTCCTTTTTTCCAAGACTGTTTCCTGAGCAGAAATCTGACTTCCAACCGCTATAAAAAGTATAATTATCAGTATAATCCGTTTTTTCATTTTTTAATCTGATTATTCGTATTGTTTGATTTTTAAAACTACAAAAACAGTTTCCTCTTCAGATGAAAGGGAATAATCTGACACAGCTATTCCTTCAGGAATGATAAATATCTTGTGTTTATCAAGATGCTTTGGCATTTCAATTTCATCAACTTGTTTAAAATCCTTATTAATAACTATTATAGACCAGGGGCATCGACTTAAATCACTTAATGTTCCGTCTTCATTTTCATATTTTTGAGGATGGTTTACAACGATATAATATTGCTCTCTGTACGAATCAAAAAAATTATATGTATAACCGATATTTTCTGATGCAATTAAAGATTGGTTATAGGGATCACGGATATCTATTGAATCAGGAAAATGGAAGGGACTCGTTTTGAATTTGCTTTTGAATGGAAATTTTAAAGTTGGTTTCTCACTCTTTGCAACATAAAAACTATCGATTTCATAGAAAGAAATAAACACCTCGTTATTCTTATTAATGGACGTGAAAAACATAGACATATACATACCCTTTTCACTTCTATATTTTTCAGGATATTCACCAAATGATTTGCTAAATGAGATATCATCAGCTGTAATTTTTATTTCACTGATGGGTGGTAACGAGTAATATTTCTTTCTATAGTCCAAATTGAATATTACGTCTTTTTTTGGCTCAAAAAGCTCTGTATAAACTAGATATTCACCATTTTTACATTGAATTGGAAATTGATAGTAAAAAGAGCTGATTATTATATTACTATTATCACCAATTTTTAAATTATTATTAAGTGTATCGATAATCATTGATTGATTATTCATTACTAAATAATCTTTAGAAGAATAATAACGTACAATTATTTTTTCCTTATTGATGGCAAGGTAACTGTTTAGAGGTTCTTTTATATAGAACTTTGAAGTGGGCATGATTGAATCCACGCAATAAACGAATTTAATTGAATCGTTTTCCTCAATAAAATAGTAATTGATCTGTGTGTTATATTCTGAACTATATAATGATGCCGGCATCGTTATTTCATGCGGAATGGTTAAAGTATCGATGGGAATAATTTTTTGATCTGCAAAACTGTCATTATCTTGACTAAAACAATAAAAGCATTGAGATAAAAATAATAAAAATAAAAATAAAAATGGGGAAATTATTTTCATTTTATTCATTGTCTTGTAATAAAAAGGGAATTCCCAATCTTGTTAAAGTTTTTTATTGCGAAAAAACTCCCTTTACACCGTCATTCCGCCATCCACGCTCAATACTGTTCCGTTGATGTAGGCTGCTTCGTCGGAAGCGAGGAAAGCGTAAGCGCTGGCAATCTCTGACGGCTCACCCAGGCGTCCTACGGGAACTTTCGCCTTCATCGCATCAAGCACATTCTCGGGCATTGCGGCAACCATTTCAGTGGCGATAAAACCGGGCGCTACACAGTTTACTGTAATCCCTTTTCTGCCCAATTCACGCGCTAAAGTCTTGGTCATCCCAATCAAACCGGACTTGGTCGCAGTGTAATTGGTTTGTCCGAAATTACCGTACAACGCCACTACAGATGAAGCATTCAGGATTCTCCCCCACCCGTTTTGTAACATGTACTCACTCACCACTTTGGTGCAGTAAAAAACACCGGTCAGGTTCACATCAATCACTTGCTGCCATAGTTCAGGAGTCATCTTTTTCAATGTTGAATCGCGGGTAATTCCGGCATTATTCACCAAAATATCGATTCTTCCGAATTTTTCGAACACCTTTTTTGCGGCTACTTCAATCTCTTCATATTTTGCGGTATTGACCTTATCAAAAGTGATATTCAACTCTTTCGCAAACTGCTCTCCTCTTTCCGCATTCATATCCCAAATCACAACCTGAGCACCTTCAGCAACAAATTTTTTAGCTGTTGCAGCACCAATTCCGGCTGCACCGCCGGTTACAATAGCAACTTTATTTTCTAATCTTTTCATTTCTTCAATTATTTAATTATTTTTTATAACATCTTTTTATTCAATAATTTAGCAACTCCGATAATCGCCTGGTTCCCCTCTTCATCCTCCAATGTACATTGCACGGTTGCCCTGTTTCTTTCCTGATTATGCTCAATAATTTCAAATTTCGCGACATAATTTTTCTCAACAAAAACAGGCGCTCTGAATGACATATCCTGATAGAGGTAGATAGTGCCCTCACCCGGCCAGTTCATTCCAAACACTTTTGAAAATACCGATCCGGCAAGGAATCCATGTACAATAGGTTTGCCAAACGGTGTTTTTGCCGCATAGGCTTCATCAATATGAATCGGGTTGCGATCTCCGCTCACATCAGCAAACAGATTGACATCTTTTTGCGTAAATCTTACATTTTCTTGATACTGGTCTCCCATTTTTAGTTTTTCCATGGTTCAAAATTTTAATTTATGATAATATAACATTTCTATTGTGAATATTTAACGCTTCTTTTTCATTCAAAGCATAGGCCAATTCGATCAAATCCTTATATCGTTCCTCTACCTTTCCGCGAATTACTTTCATTGTACTATTTACCAGCCCATTCTTCTCACTGAAAGGCTCTCCAATCAAAACAAAAGTGGAAGGCAGCCATCTCTCGGGGAACATGCCGCCATAAACACCCTTATCTTTATACTTATCAATCTCCTCTTTAATCAACTGAATAGCAGCATCGGCAAACTCTGTCGAGTTGGGATCCAATCCTTTATGAGCATGCTGCACCTTTTGTTTCAATGTAGGCAAATTGGGAACAATCAACGCAATGGTATAGGGATTCTGGTCGTTGTATAGCAGTGTTTGCTCAATCAAATCCGACTGCTCCACCAACGCTTCCTCAAATCCTTCCGGACTATATTTCTCCCCATCATTAGAGATCAACAAGCTCTTGAATCGTCCCAATACGTACAGAAATCCCTCTTTGGTAAAGTAGCCCAAATCTCCTGTGTAAAGCCATCCATCTTTCACCGTTTCCGCTGTTGACTTTTCATTTCTCCAATAGCCTGCCATTACATTTTCGCCTCTGATGACGATCTCTCCCTTCTCTCCTAATGGCAACTCATTTCCATCTTCATCCATAATTTTCAAATCCATAGGAGAAACCAAGATTCCGGATGAACCCATTCTGTGCTTCCTTTCGCAGTTTGTAGAAATTACGGGCGTTGCTTCGGAAAGGCCATACCCTTGATACATCGGGATTCCGATGGCGTAGAAGAAGCGCTGTAGCTCAATATCCAAAAGGGCTCCGCCTCCGATAAAGAACTTCATTTCACCACCAAAGGCTTCTCTAATTTTGGAAAACAGGATTTTGTCAAACAGTTTTACCAAAGGTTTTAGTAAAATGGAAAAACCTTTCCCCTTAGTGTACCCATCCTTATTATAAGCATAAGCACACTTCATGGCAAAATTGAAAAGACGTTCCGTGGTTTTTCCTTTGGCTTTGATACTTGATTCTATATTTTTCCTAAAGTTTTTAGCCAATGCCGGCACGGAAAGTAGAAAATGGGGTCTAACCTCTTTGATATTGATTGGAATATTCCTCAACGTTTCCACTCCGGTTTTTCCCACCTGTACAGTAGCAAAGGAGGCTCCACATGCCATGATACTGTAAAATCCGGCAACATGCGCAAAACAGTGATCCAACGGAAGAATAATAAGTGTTCTCCAGTGTGGAGGAATCGTAATCGCGCTTAATGCCTGTTCCACATTAGCAGTATAGTTGCGATGAGTTAAAACCACTCCTTTAGGATCCGCGGTAGTTCCGGAAGTATAGGTAATCGTAGCAATATCATCATTCTCCAATGCTTCCCCAATCTTCAAAAACTCTTGATGATGATCTTTTAGGAATGCTTCTCCCTTACCCTTCAACTCATTCATTCCGATCTCCTTTTTAGCGGAATCCAAGACAACTGCATCCTCCGGATCGTACAAAGTTTCTAAAACGACAACGGAATTTACCAATGGCAACTGATCAATAATCGATCTGATTTTAGGTAGTTGTGTTTGTGAAACAATAATTGTATTCACTTCAGCATGATTCAATCTGAACAGCAAATCATTCGATTCTTCCAACTTAATTGAAAGGGGAACACTCGCTGCACCTGCATACAGAATTCCCAACTCGGAGATAATCCAATCATTCCTCCCTTCAGACAATAGTGCTACCCTATCACCGGGTTTCACACCTAACTGATGTAATCCTGCTCCTACTTGAAGCGACTGATTTTGAACCTCTCGGTAGGAAAGTGAAGTCCACTCATCTTTCTGCTTTTCTAACAAAAAAGCTTTCGATGCATACTGGTCAACTGCATCGTTTAAAAGGTCAATAATAGTTCTTTTCATAATTCCAATCAATTGAGTGCAAAGTTACTCATTAATTTTGTATTTTTGCACATTGAATTAAAAGAATGAAACTTTTTTTCCGTTTACTCCAATATGTTTTCAACTATAAAAGGCATATTATCCTTATTGCTCTATGTAATATCCTCTATTCCGTCTTCTCGGTTTTTTCATTAGCTTTAATCGTTCCTTTCCTTTCCGTTATTTTTGGAATTACTCCGGCAGTACATAGCGCACCGACTACAAGTTTCTCCGTTGACTCCATGATTCAATGGTTTTACTACTATATGGATGTGGTTATCAACAAATTTGGTTCGGTATATGCCTTGGTTTATATCGCCATTGTGATGATTGTCATGACCTTCATCTACAACCTGTTCCGCTATTTGGGACAGTTTTTCCTGGCACCCATCCGCGCCGGAGTGCTCAACAA
>JAKPTX010000037.1 GCA_029570835.1 Bacteroidota bacterium | reverse complement strand
GGCCGCTCCTGAATCTCCTTGAAAATATCCGCAATCTCCGATACCGTTACTTCCAGTTTCATGGCGCTTTCTCCTTCCAGTGGTGGTTTGTGGGGACAAACCCTTCTAAAGGAAAAGCGCCTTTTTTTCTACCTCTTCTATACCCTTATGAATTTCACACAAAAGATCTTACACTACCTCTATACCCGGCCGGTCTCAGTGATGCTCTCAGAAGAAATGTTCGATCAGGTCAAGACCATTGCGGACAACGAGGATATCGGAATATCGGATTACGTCAGGGAAGCGATTCGGGAGAAGTTGGCAACATTTAACCAAAATAATATTCAGAAAGGAGAATAAAAAAATGATTAAAAACGCAGAACAGAAATTAGATGTATCGTCATTATCGGAAAATCAATTCATTAATTTGCTTAGTGAATTTCAGGATTATTTAAAGGATAAACTGGAGCCTTGTGTGAATGAAAATAACGTTGTCGATTATTGGACCTGCGGTATAGACCACTTTGATCCGCCACCACATTATGACCCGTTTAAAAATATTATGAAATTCTGTGCAAAGAAGAATGTCGACTGGGATGAGTTAAAAGAACGCATTGAAGACTATTCGGGCATTAGTATTTGTTGTGAATGCTTTATTGTTAATCGTATTCCCATAAACGAAGCATAACCAGTCTGGAGGAACATAGTATTTTCATAATTCAACTTTAAACAGGCAGCTTAAAAAGGTCATCACGATTAACGCCGTTGTGATGACCTTTTTATTGAAAACAATCACAAGGAGAACAAACCATGAGAAACAGAACGTTTCACACATCAATTAATTTGCTGATCGAGCCCGACACCTATAAACGACTGAAAATGATCGCCGGACTGCAAAAGACAACCATGTCCAAATTCATTCGCGAGGGCATCAAACTCCGGTTGGCACAGTATGACAAGGAAAATAATTCGATTGTCACCACCAACCCAGTGACATAAAAACATTAACAAAAGTCGGCTGTCGCTTCTTTTATATTATCAGAACAATATCACCTCAAAGCTTTTGAAGGTTTATTGACATCTTTTAATTAATTGAATTACGGACAATAAAGAAACCCCGCCATTATGACGGGGTTAAAAAAGCAAACTTGAACTGAAATTACGAAATTATGGTCATTCCATAGAGGGAAGCTCTTTTTTATACTCTGCTCTTTTATCAGTCCAGTATTCATTATATTTACTTAAGTATAAAGGTCCCCTTCTTTTATCAGACTTATGCGTTAGTTTTTCTATCTGATTTTTTGCATCTATATATTTTTTGCTTTTTATTAAGCTAATAACAGTATTTTCTCGTTGAGTGAGAAATGTGTCTCTTGTTTTATCAATTTTATTAAGAAGAGGATCAAGCTTTTCTTTATAGCTCTCCATCTGTTCTTCTTCAAAACTCGATATAGTAGCATTATATAATGGGATGAGTGTTTCAGTGATATTTTGATATATTTCATCGTTCATATCTTTAGAAACATAAATGTTGATTTCCGTAAGAATACCATCAACAGATTTGAGAAGTTTGTTGTGTTTGAGTTCATCAGCTTTTGAAGTATAATTATCTGCCTTACCACTTGGATCATGAAATACTATTCCCGTATTGATCAATGGAATTGCTTCCTTAAAATTCTTTTCGGCTATTAATCTATCAACATTTGCCACTGTTTTTTCAATTTGGCTCCATTGGTCTTGTATTTTTGAGGCATTATCAGTCAAATACTGTTTTTTCTCCTGCTCCATTTTGCCGCCTTCAATGCCAGCCCAGATAAAAAATGCTACAATAGCAAAAACAATTGAAAATATAATGGCCAACTTTTTTATCTTTCTCACTGACATGTATTTATTATATCCGTTTTTGTCCGCAGTCATGAGATATTCAATTGAATCTGCTGTCGGATATTTTTTTGATATTTCCTTGGCCGGATCTTTTTTTCCTTCCTTGCTTTTTAAATACACAAGGAATTGCTTGTATTCTCCGATAAACTCGTCTTTTAATTCCGAATAATTAGCCAGCCCGGAAGCATTAATCTCGTGGAGAAAGTTCGCGCCCTTTTCCCATTCTTGCATAGCAATTAGTGTTCTCATTATTATTCTTGCAGAATCCTGCCGCTCACTATCCTTCTCATCATATTTCATCAAATTTTTTGCAGCAGTTAGTCCTTTTTGCAGAACAACATATGTCAAAATGTTGTCTTTATTTGTTGTGAATGTATTTCTAATAAGCCCAAATTCGTTACTAAACGATTTTGAGTCTAATATTTTCTGATAAACATTAGCTAATTGATTATAAAAATATGATTCTTCATTTTGTATTTCCCATTTAGTTAAAAGGTAATCAAAGAAAGCTACCGATAATTTACCAACTTCCGGTGCAGCTGATGCAGCTATAATCGCGGATGGTTCCTCCAAATGCAGATTGTTTTTAACGTTATCAAAAAAATTACTAATTGAATCTCTAACTTTTTGAAAAAACGTTCTGGAGTTTTCTTTTGAAACCAAATCAATTTTTGCCTGAATAATGCAGATGACTTTGTGAAAAATATCATCTGTCGTTCTGGACACCATGATCTTTGTATTTGTATCAGTACTTTTTCGATATGCCTCATCTAAATGAAAAAGGATTTTATCAAAGGATTGTTCAAAGTTGGATGGTTTTCTTAAATAAGCAGCGGGAACTCTTAAGGCTGCTTGATAGTCACTTTCATATGTGAGATCTCTGTGGGCATTTTTTGAATAATCGACGTATTCTCGATCAAGTTGATCTATTTCATTTGGTGTAATTGTGACTAATTCTTTTCCCTCCTCCATGATAGCCCCCCTTATATTTTAATTTATTTAAGTTTGCGACCAGATTAAGAAGCTTAAAACACCTTTTCCCACAGCTGCCACTTCAGACAGGTGGTTGCCGCAGTCGTCTTTTTACCTTTCTGAGCGATACAGTCTGCATGTCCTGCGTCTGCATTAATGTTGAACGGTTTATTGGCACGAAAAACAATTGTTCGCTTACCTGACCAGAAAGAACATGTCGCGCATTTCTTATCGGTTACTTTATAAACGCCATAGCTGGACATCAAGCCACCCCCCTTGTTTAAGCACAAATAATCAATCCGGAACTGCTATATCGCCGGACACTAAATTCAAGTCCCCTCTTATGAAATAAATTCTCTTGTCTGACGTGCTGTATTCAACCTGGTATTCAATTTCGAGATTTGATCTGATGTAGGTGCCTTTTTTAGGAAGGGTGATGATGTATTTACCTTGGGACGGGCTGGATGATTTGCAATTTAATGCTTCAAGCTCTATAAAATTTTTGCCAAAATGCTCGTATTCGCCTGCTAGAGTACTCTCCATGATTTCGTCGGATAGCTTGACCAATAGTTGAGCGGCGTATGTATTTTCCTGGTCGTCAACATCCTTTCCGATCAACGCCAAATACATATATTTTTTAGGATCGACCGGAATGAAAAATAAATGGGTATAAACCGGCTGTCTTTTCAGCAGACCTTTGCGTTTTTTCATCACGCAATATCTAATTATCCCATTCATTCCGTGCTCTTTTCGTTAACTAAAAATAAAAGTGGTGGAACCGTTTCCCGTGTCTATTTTTTCATTCACTATCTTTCTGCAATTTTTCAATGCTCGTTCTACGTTTTTGCTTTCCGATGAAGGAAAGGTATAACCCATTTGGATTTCCATGTTTTGTGATAACGACTGTGGTAAATCGAAGTTGACGCCGATCTTGCGGACGTAATCCGCTATCTGGCCGCGAATGATGATTTCATGGCCGCCGACTTCCGGTGAGACAAGTTCAGCTTTTTCACGGTTGACAACTTCCATACGGACTTTTTTAAACTCTTCCGTGTCACTATTTTGTATCTGCCGCCAGCTGCCGGACTTTGGACTTTCCGCCGGCGATTTAATCTCGCCGATGATTACCGCATTTCCTTTAGCCGCTATATAATCGGGTTTGTTGGCGTGTTGCCTTCCTTTGCCCTTTATATCCCGGTCGCCGTCAAAGTAACGATAGCCATGCGCAATAAGAGCTTCTTCTGCTTTTGAATAGAATTCGTGTTTTCCGTCCATAATTTCAAATTTGATCTGTTATTTTGTTATATGTAAATTTCTTGTTGTCCAAAAATAACCATATCAACTTCGGCAGAAATAATTATTTTGATGATGCTTTTAATTTGTGGTTCGTTAAATGTCGCCTTAAATACGTCTAATACACTAAATAAGTCAATATAATTCTATGTGACGGATTGTTTTTATCACCTTCATTTTCTGACAAGATGCAATCAAAATGAGGGGATAATATGGACATCAGGAAATTGATTGGTATCCGCATAGCTGAATTGAGAAAGAGTGCAGGATTTACCCAGGAACAACTTGCGGGGAAAATGGAAATCAGCTCAAAGTATCTCAGTAGCATTGAGCGTGGAAAAGAAAATCCGACATTAAACACCTTCATTAATATTTCAGAAGCCCTGAATATTGACCTCGGCGAAATATTTAGTTCGATACAAATTGAAGATCCGTTAAAAAGAAAATCCATGATTCAAACCCTTATAAAAAATGCTGATCCCGAACAATTGAAACTCGCGTTTCAAGTCCTCTCTCTGCTGGTTCACAAATAGCGGGATGAATAATTACGGTCCCTTGCATTATTTCAGTTAACAGTCAGCCGTCATAATTCATTGATCAAGTTGATGTAACCTCTTGAAAATGAATATAATATTAGATAGCAAAAAACCTCACTATTCCCCAGACAATCAATCCCGACAACCAATTGATATGGCTTGGCAGATTATTTTTTCCATCTCAATTTTTAGAGCTGAATTTTCTGTTTCGGCTTTATATAGAGATTCCTTAATTGTGAAAATTTCATTTTTAACGGTTTCAAATTGCTTAATATTTTCAATCTCTCGCTTATGAAGTATTTTAAATAATAAACAACTCAATCCCGCTCCTACTAAAAAAGATATAATAACAGATGTGGATATAAGTACTTGCTCCATAAAGTATCTCCTTTTTTGATTTTGATATCTATGACCAACTTATGGTTGGTTTCATGATATCCATAAGATTCCCTTTTAAGTTGCAAAAAACTTCACTATTCCCCAGACAATCACTCCCACCAGGGAAACCGCTATGACCCCCACAAAGATCACCAGCCACTTCATAAACCCCAATGCCGCCGCCAACGTGCCACTGGTGTCTTCAAACCATTTTTGCAGAAAATTCAGCGTAGCAATAGCCGTGATGATTAAATCGTCAAAATATCCGACCACTGGAATGTCCGGAATAATGTCAATCGGCGACAGGTCATAGAGTATGGCCAACACAAGGAAAACAAACGGTATGACCAGGGACCGTTCGGGAACCTGACTGATGACCTCAACTTCTGACGACTCATTTACGTGTGACATGCGCAATCCCTCTCTTTCTGAAATAAAAAAACCTCCCTGACACGGTGCTATCCGCTCAAGAAGGTTCGTAAAATAAAAGAGGCCTCCATGAGCAAATACTGATTACTCTGGAGACCAACTTTTTCAGATCCCTAGGGCCTGTTTATGTCTATCAGGTGGATAGAGTCACAAGCAAAATTTTGAAAAACTATAAGACCGACGACGGAAAATGTCAATTAATGTTTTATTCCGTCAACCACTGATCATTATGGGCACTCTGGCTCATATCCCCCCGGCACTGCGGGTTTTGGCGGATCATAAATGTAGAAATCACCCATCTTATCCTGAAGAATTTCCCCTGACATATTTATTGAGTATGGTTTCTGGCCTTTATCTTTGCATATAAGAACAACGGTCGCTTCATAAGGTATCTCAATCCATGTGGTCATAATATTGTTGTATGAGTCAATTTTTGTCTTTTTCTGGGAAATTCCGGTTCTGGCATTCTCAATCCTGATGACCTTTACCTTGGAATTGTCCTTGAAATACTTGACAATTAATTCCGGAACATCCGGTTTAGTCGGGTCCTTTATCGGTTGATGCTCCACCTGAGCCGCCTGCCCGGGGGTTACCCGGGAACTGCCCTTTGTACCGGAAACGTCTGATTTTGAATATGCGCCGTCAATGGAACCAATAGCTTTTGGGCCACAATATTTTTGACAATTATTGCTGCTTAGTTTCAGAGTGTTATCCAAAAAGTCAAAGATGAGTTCACAGCCGTCTTCCGTTTTGAAGCTCCCGTTCTTTTTCCCATCATAGACGGCGATCAGTTTATCACTATCACCCATATTGCAGGAATGAACATCGACAGAGGTGTTAATAGAAAAACTGAATGTGTCCTTCTCAAGTTTCTTGATGGTCACTTCCCCATTGAGCTTCTTATAGGTGCCAGAAATATTATCACTGTCTGTTCCGCTGCATCCGATTATCCCAACAAACAGGACCGCTACAATAATACTAATTCTTTGCATAATCTCCTCCTTTAATGTTTTTTTCATTCCGATATCGGAACCACAACACCACCAGCAACCCCGTCAGTGTCAGTGAAAGGCTGTTGCCAAATATGAACACGATGTTTTTAACATACAATGCATAGGACAGGATAAAGGACATTCCAATCATCAGAATGGCCAGGTATGTCCCGCTCAGTCCCTTGATGCATTTTGTCCTGTAGGTTTTGATAAGCTGGGGAACGGAACTGGCGCACATGATGACCGAGCCGGTTGTTCCCACAAGTTCAAATAATCGTCCAATATCCATAATTATTTCCTTTCCTGCTTCTGCAATTCTCTTTTTTGGGCCTTTGTCATTGGATTGCCATACAGCACTGGATCGCCATCGTCATTGATCATGGGAATGATCAAAACAGCATTGTCACCGGTTTGCTCTTTTTTCTTTATTGGATTATTCTTCAAGTCCTTTTTGGACAGGATTCTGCTCGCGCACCATCTGCCGCGATAATCAAGCTTAAGAACATGGTCGGTATTGAAAACTTCGTTTGTCCACTTCAGAAAGTTTTCAAAAGTATGCTCAACAACCAGTTCCTTGGGAGTCTTGTAATATTTGGGCGGTTCACAAAAGGCGCAGTAATACTTACGGTTCTTCCCACGGCGCACGCAACATTCCAGATCCATAACAAAATCGACAATTTCTTTTTCATAAACCGTGGCGATTTCCAATGTGAGATTCTCATTCACCCAGCAGCGTAACTCTTTAGCAACATTTTCAAAATCGATCTCCACATGGTTGTATTCCCTGTTCTTGTAATAGCGAATACTGCATTTCTGGTTAAAGCGGTGCTGGTTTTCCGCAAACCACTCCCGGAACATTTCACAGATGCTGAAATCCGGCTGTTTTTTTACAGTCATGGGAACCTCCTTTTATGACGGGTATCAATGTCATGATCCTATGGTCTTCTTTTAATGAGGGTTTGGGGTTTTTGGACGCCAACTCGGCAAGAAGAGTATAAAAATTTTGCCTTATATCCTCTTCTATCTGCGCGGGTTTGCCGGTGTCAATTATTTGGGCATATGTAGAGCCTTTATTTACCTCCAGGAAAAGAAAATTTGATGGGGTAAAGTATTCGTTCACGTATTTCAGAAAAGGCTCGAAGGTATTGTTTATAATCAGATCCTTCCAGGTTTTATAGAATTTAGGCTGCACGCAGAACGGGCAGAAATAACCCCCTTCTTCGGCTTGCATAACACTGCAATCAAAATCGCCAATTGTATCCCAGTGTTTACCTCTGTAGTGGACGCTAATGGTCAATCCGGCATGATTGTAGAGCTTCATTTGGATTTCGGGGGTAATGTCCTTAATTGTTATTCGGACATGTTTCTCTTTCGGAAAATACCGTATACCGCACTCTCGCTTGAACCGATTTCTGTTATGATCAAACCATTCGATGAAAGTCTCGCACATCGGGTATATAATCTTCCGTTTTTCTTGATCTTTTATGTCCATTATTTCGATCTCCTTGATTATTCAGTACATATAGTCATAACTTGCGTTTACAGTTACACGTATTTTCCCGACACGGAGCAAGTCTTCCCAGGCTAGTCCCAAATGGTCGTAAAGCTCATGGAACAACCAGCACAGATGCAGCGGTTTTCCATCTTTATCCATGATCAGGTGGGGTGCGTCATTCCAGTAGGCATTGGGATTGTAATCATCCATTGAATGATCCATGCGCGCCATAACATTGTCGTCCTCGTCACTCCATTCCGGGTCATCCTCTTTCAGTAAAAATTCTATCTCGCAGGACAATTCCCCTTCCGGGTGGTCTTTATGGATTTGCTCGTACCTTTCATGAATGGACTTCTCCATGTCCATGAGCCTCTTGTTCAGGGATTGAAGTTTTTCCTGCTGCTCATCGGTCATTTGCCAATAGGTGGGGAATTTGTTCAAATTAAACAGGACATTATCGGCGTCAGTGCCGTTCCACACCTGCAGAAGTTCATCTTTCAACCGGAGGACGGTTCTCCTGACCAGCTTGAACAGCATGGAATTTTCATCATCCGCGCCGCCCTTTTTTAATCCGGGATTATCTGAGATCGTCATTTCCAGCAGTTTATTTCCATCTTTGTAAAGCAGTGTCGGTTCAGTGCCTTCGGGAAACGCTTCCTTTTTTGCCACCCAGAATTCAGTCGGGATGCCTATGATTGAAGAGTGGCAGTAATGCGTAAGATATTTCGGGTTCTTTACAGCGATAATATTGTTCATGACATATCCCTCCTTTCTCGATTGTTTTATAAATAATATAGGTAGCAACCAGTTCCAAAATGAAAAACCTCCCCAAAATGAACGCGTTCACTTCACGGAGGCTAACTTTTTCAAACCTCGTAGGGCCTGTGTATGATTACCGGTCCGGTATTCACCCAGGCATAACTGTCGCTAAATTAACTGTCCTTTATTTCCTTTCCGTTCATATGCGGCATAATTTCATCTTGGTAAAACCAGCCTTCTTCCAATTCCTGATTCTTTGGTCTGATCAGAGCTTCCAGAAAAGATTCTTTGACCGCCCTTCCATAGGCGTATTTCCCGAATCTGCTGTAAATGTCCGGGATAAAGACCGCCCGTTGCTTTCCCATTACCGCCAAAAGTTTGTCGCCGAATGTTGGCTCTGAAAATATGATGGTCATCGCTCGTTTCCCCAAAATAAAAAAGGTCTCCTTGAGTTTGCTGAATACTCAGGGAGACCAACTTTTCCAGATCTCTTAGGGCCAGTTTGTGTCTATCGGACTGATAGATTCACTGGCAACATTTGAAAGTAAAATACTCCCGATGAGGGAGGATGTCAAATGGAATTTTTTAAATAATGCTTGTTACGTATATCTACAAGTCCGCAGAGAAATAAATGCTAACAAAATAAAATACACATAAAATAAGCATACTCAATATTGGTTTTATTACAATATAAAGTAGCACGTTATACCAAAAGGTTCTTTTTAGGAGACCTCCGTCATCGTTGAATATATCATGTACTAAACCAGAAGAATGAGGAACTTCTAAATTTGCAATAAGTTTTCTCATGCCTTCAGGACCTTGTTTATCTCTTTCTTTCTGATCAGCCTTATATATTTTTTCAAACAAAACGATAATCGTGTAAATTAAGCAGATAAGATATAGAATTAACCAAAACTCATAGGTATTATGCATTCTACAATCCTATAGCAAAAAAACATTACTCTTTTTCAAGAATTATATTGCTTACGCTTTTCTTATATTTTTGTCGTTCCAGTGCATTATTTTTGAAAGCGTCATACTCATAAGGTTGTATTTTATATCTGAAATCTTTCGACTTGCTTTCAATGCTAAAAACATTGCCGGCAAGATTGTATTTTATCTGGATTTCATTAAAGGGGTCTTCCCGTTTGAAGTTTACAGGTATTGTTCTAAGCTTGTACCCTTGAGGAAAATGATAAATATGCTTACGTTTTGTCAGATAAAATGTGTCAAAACTTATTGGATATTTTCTTGTTTTACTTGCAGTTAGGTCGTCATAAGTTGGTATCTTGACGACATCGGATAAGATCATCACGTTTTCCTCGAGTTTCTGAACGTGGTTTTTCTTAGATCCTTTTACTTTAATGATAAACGGTAATTCTAATTCCGTAAGGTTTAGTAATTCAAGATTGGAAACTTCCATACCCTTTTTCTCAAAGTATTGTTTTCGTTTCTCTGGTGACATATATTTAAACTCATATCTTAAGTCCTCAGCGACTTTACCGTAAAAATAGTTAATATCCTCAGTTGAGACATCTCCGCTTTCCTTTACAATAACTGATCTCTGCAGATCGGCATAATCCTTCGCATCATCTGGGGCGGGAGTTTTGATGAATTTGTAGCTGCCATCCATGTTCACCAGGAGAACATCTCTTGGGGCATCAAATGGCACCGCGTCAACGGATGCAACTTCATTGGTGGCATCCAGCCAGTAATAAGCTCCATCCTTTTTGGGCACAACGGCGATTACATGATCAAAAGCATGAATGGTTGGCGCGGACTTGTCGAATGCTTCCGGTACTGACGGCACTAAACAAGGGAGTCCTTCAATTTCTGCTATTCTGAGCATCACAAGCAGCAGTGTTGTCTTATCCTTGCAGTCACCATATCTTTTTTTGAATATTTCATGAGCCAAGTGCGGTTGATGGGTATGAGGGCCTAACTCAACAGCGACATATCTGATTTTTTGGGAGACAAAATAAAATATTGCCCGGATGATGTCCTTTTCAGTTTTTTGGCCGGCTATTAATTCTTGTGTGAATAGTTCAAGCTCAGCGTTTGACTGCATTTGCTGTTTGGTCAAGTCTGCATACCATTTCGAAACAATACTCCAGTCTCCTAATGTCCAGCAGTAATACTGCGGAAAAACATCTCTATCAACGATTTCAGGCATGTCGGGTTCGGAAATAATCTCCGGTTGATCAAGAGTTTTAAAAGTGTAATGGATTTTACCGTCTGATTCTCTTACACTTGGCTTCATGTCGGTCTTGAAATAAGCCATCTGTAATGCTCTGCCTTTTGGCAGAATGATTTCCAAAATGTTTTCCTTTAACGGAATACGGTGTTGGATGAAAACATAGTCAAACAAATCATAGGGTAGTGTGGGTTTAACGGATGTTATTTCATAAGCATATTCAACGATGCAGTTCGGTTCTATACCCGGCATTGTAAATTTTTTTTCTCTTATATCCGTATAGAGTTCGTCTTCTGAATACGGAGAATAATCCTTTATGTCTTTCTTGTCCAGCGACACGATGGTTCCATCGGACATGATCGTGTTTGCATAAAAAATCTTTACCTGTTCGTATCCTTCCCGATATCTAATTGATTTTTTTGCAAGATGATATCCTCTTTCATTGAATATCTTAAACCTTTTAATATGCTGAGCAATTTGTGTTCCGTCCTTTAACATCTCTATTTTGGAATATGAAAGAAGGGCGATGGCGGCTGTATCGGGATGGTCTTGCTGCTTGGGGTAAGTGCTTAAAATTTCCCTCAGGTTATGTTTAGTTAAACTGGAATATGGTAATGAAGTTGTGCACGAAATTACGAAGCAAATTGAAAAAAAGATGATATATTTTATTGTTTTCATTAATAAATGCATTATGCTTAAATTTTTTGTTAAACTGATTCCATTGCCCTCAATTTGCATGAATTTCGTAACGCTCTGTCCATCTGCGCAGAAGAATAAGAGTATTCCTTGGCTATCGCGATTAACTTTCGATAATTCCATGCTTCGCGCCTTAATACGAGAAGCAGAGACTCTATCAAGGAAAAGTTTCTTGAATTTATGGCAATGTCTATGCAGCGCTCAATCCAATTGTTTCTCATCACATTATCTTTTCTCATATAATGAACTATTTTATACAAGATCAAATCGGCAAAAGCTACATGATCAGACATTTTCGGAAGCCACGCCTCCAAGACGCCATCTACTTGCTGCGAAATAGGTAAATCCATGATCGCGACGAGCAATGCATCTTGCCAGTTGGGTAGCAGGGAAATTTCTTGCAGATCAATATCAGCAAGGGCATCTGCGAGACCGCCGCCTAAAGGACCGGATAATTCCTTAATTGCGTTTCGATATTCGCGAGAGCCACATGTTGTACAGTAAGGGGTCACACACCAGTTTTGCTCATGTGCTTTGCGGATTATGTCGTAAAGGGGATTGCTCTTTTTATGATTCATACTGTTTAACTCATTCATGCCGGGTGGTGTGGGGCTGTTGGCTACCCGATTGGGCGAGCTCCTTATGCTCCGAAGTCTGTCATTGCCGATGCTCTCAAACATTGGTGCCCCCACGCTAACATATCATCGGCCCGTTCATGCCGGGGGCGCCCATACTTGCAGCGGCCAACGAGCAAAACAAGTAACGTATTGCTGCGACGTTGATCAGAACACATCAACATCTCCAAGACGTTGCATGGAATAACAGGATCATAGATTGCTGCAATGAACCTCTTGATGGCGGCGTCTTGGGGACTGAACGAGATATGAGGATTAGAAGATATTTCATCAACGATCTTATACACCTCACTTACCGCATCCAAGTATTCCTGTTCTATTACATCAATATTCATCTCTATGTGGCCTCGAAACGCAACAGTTCCCTTGTCTGCCCAACGCAGAAATCACCTGGCGCAAAGTGATCGGCTCAAGCGGTTTGTTGAAGATAGATTTTACTCATCCCCATGATTTTTCAGTTCTTCATCAGGTCGATACTTCACTGTTGCGGTAGCATATGGATCACTACCACACGAATATGTCGTGTGTGTCATATTGCAGTCCGTAGTAACTTCAAGATGCGATGTATAATTCCTAGTATTCTTTTTCACATAGGAGTCGCATATTTCTTGGAAAGTAAGACCAACCTTACTCACCAAACAGCGCAGGAGGTCATGCAGCTTTTGATCAGTTATACATCCGATCGGAATCTCTGCTCGGTATAGTTCATTCATGCCGGACCAGAGTGTAATTTCATAGTTGTTTGGTTTCTTTTTCATATCATACCTTCCAACGACCAAATAACCCGGCGCGTAGCGATCTGGTGGGTTGATTTTGTTAGATTCTATTTTTCATTGATGCGTGGACCATTTCCATAAGTTCTTGATCTGTTTTCTTTGATGCTTTTTCATATTCAGCTTGTTCTTCATGTGACTCAGCATATACCATCATTTCTTGCAGTATTTTACGATATTTATTAAAAGCCTTTTTCCTTCCGATTGATCCCGCCGCCAACCACATCACAACAAGTATAACAAAACCAATGTACCAAGGAACAGCCATCATACCAAAAGATGTAGCTATGGCCGCAAGAAAGAGAGCTGAACGAACTATATCATATAATCTGGGTTTCTGTAAAAACTGCATCGGCGTTTCACTTTTAAAGCCGAGTGCCGATATGGTAATCCACTCATCAACTTTTACTGATACCAAAGTATATAAGACAACTAAAATAAAGAAAAAGACTTCAAACATAAATATTTTTTCCTTATATTCCTACCAAATCACTTTTTGTGAAAGGATGGTCAGTCTGCAAATCAACAGGTAATGATAGTGATATTCGAGATGTATTAATATCTAAATCTGTGATGACTATTTTAATAATCTTTCCTTTTATTAGATCAGAACTCGACAATCCTTTTTTTTTGATTTCATTGATACGCAAAAGCCCATCAGTACCACCTATATCAATGAAGACACCATATTCCTTTATTTCTTTTACCACTCCAGAAAGGATCACACGCTTTTTAAAAGCCATCCTTGCATTCCTAAGTGCTTCCATCTTAGCCGCTTGTTTTCTAGAGACAACAACATTTGGATACACTTGAATTATTTTAAATTCGAGTTCTTTATTTTGTAAGTTCGACAAATCTGATTTTGTAATACCCTTTGGATACATTTCAGAAAAAGGGCAGAAGACCTTAGAACTTGATATGTGAATTGAATATCCGCCCTTAATTTGACCTATTATTTTCCCTTTAACATACTTTTTCTTTCTATAAGCTGTTATTATCTTTTTTGGAATAATATTTCTTTGTGGTTTTGGTTTTTTCCTCTTGTGTTTCGGCTGCCAAAATGTGGCACCTTTATACGCTAAATATTGAAGAAAACGTGAGGCAGTTTTATACATTTCAAATACCGTCAACAATTAGCACTTGCCAGCATAGTCAGTCAGTTATGAACGAGCGCCGGGATAAAAAAAGTTATCTGCCATATATTCTGTTTTTTTATTCTTTAGCCGGTATTTTTATCCACCATCCCTTTTAATTCCAATCCGACCTTGAAAAACGGCAACTTCTTCTGTTTCACCTGAACAGTATTTCCTGTCCTGGGATTCCTGCCCTTATAAGCGCCATATTCCCTCACGCAGAAACTTCCAAATCCTCTTATTTCTATTTTGCCGCCATTCTTGAGAGTCTTTGTGAAACCGTCAAAGACAAGATCAATTATTTGTGTCGCCTGTTTATCCGTCAGGTTATTCTTCTTTGCCAACGCATTCATTAAATCTGATTTAGTCATTTTCCGACATCTTTTCCTGCTCTATTTATTCTTGCAAAGATCATATTGCAAATTGCATTTCTGCTCACATACTTGTTTCAAGCCAACTGTTTCCGGACAATCCCATTTGCATGATAATTTTTCGGCTTGGCATTTTACACTTGTGCATGAAGCACATAACATCAAGGTCGCGCACAACAGGACGATACCGATAATTTTAAAAACTCTGCTATTCATTTTGTTTTAGCCACCTCCGTAAAATCCGGGATAGAAGCAATCACTATATACATTAATAATAAAGAGTTAACTCTAACCCTTTTATCATCAAATACTTTCAGGAAAGGAGAGAACTTGTAAA
>JAKPTX010000033.1 GCA_029570835.1 Bacteroidota bacterium | reverse complement strand
GATTTAAACAAGAAGATATTGATGACTTCCTCTTGAATAGGCTTCGCCTTACTCTAAGACCAACATCCTTTGATATTTATGTGTAAGTCCGGAATTTTTGTTTCCCTTGATAATGTGGTTAACTCAAAGATAACTGCTGTTCTTTTCCTTGAATATGTTTTACTTACTTTGGACCTACGTCTTAAGTTTACTCATAGATTGATAGATCTTTTCTATTTCTATGGGGAGAGAAATGGACAGGTTTATCCTGGACATTTTTCTCATCCATATTTAAATTATAAATAATTTAAACCAAGAATGAATAAATAATTCAAATGGTTACAACCAATATTTCAAATGAGATATCGAGATATTCGTAAAAACCCATGATGAGCATCCGATATCCGCCAAATCAGAAACCACGATCATTCAGGTCAGTTTCCGATTCCTTTTCTTCCCCTGTTATTTCCTTCCAGAAGTTCCTCGTGTAGCGATAGACATATTTCATATCAAGTTTCTCTTCAGCGTAATCTTTGATGAATTTATAATGAACAAGTTCATCCAATATTCGCTTAACGATTTGCCTCACACCGTAAGTGTCTTTCGTTTTTAAAACGAGCCTTCTTCGGATCTCATCAATGAAAATGGGATTTTTTGGAGTCCTGCCGGTTTTTTTGTTTGGAAAATAACTCAGGATAAATAATCGATAGTAAAGCTGCGCGTAATCGGACATCTCATAGAATTTCCCAGGCAGAAGATCCATGTAACAGGATGTCATGTTTTGCATGAACATATATCCCAGTATGGTGTCAAACCGGATTCGATATTCCCTTTCAAGGACATTATTATTTTTTGATACTTTGCTGTCGTTGATTTTTTCCAAGGTAAACATCCGTGAAGTGTAACCAAAGTTACCAAAAGGAAATAACTGGTATTGCTTCCCGGTATGAAAGCATATCGGATAATTCATCCACAATGTGCATTCATAGGTCTTTATAATCATATCCCTGATTTGCTTTGATGAATATTTTCTCAGGAAGGGGAGTTCGTTCCGCAATTTTCCATCATTTAAAATGATAGTTAACGGTTTTTTTATTCTTCCATGCACGTTGTCAATGTGAGACAGTTTATCTTTCTGGCTATATGCTTCCGGAATGATCCCATCCCTGGACAGATGTGTCGTTGTGTATTTCAAAAGCTTGTTTGACATGCATAAACCTGATTTTTGCTTAACTAGCTTTTCATTGTTTGTTGGAATTCTGCCGGAAAAGTCATCGTTTTCATAAACAAAGTGAATCAGTTTTGTTCCGATGATGTCCATGATCATCATTTGCTTCGGTCCAAGAATCCCTTGACCACATTGAAGATGAAAATTGCTGTATTTCAGTATAAGTGGGTACTTTACTGTTTTCCCTTTGATGTTCATAATGGGACAGATATTACGGTTAAAGCTTTTATCAGATGCAAGTTTAATCATTATGCGATTCTCCTTCCTTGTTTAATTCTCCCGATATTTCCTTCAGTGCCGTCACCAGTAATTCCGTTGCAATGGATGATCC
>JAKPTX010000023.1 GCA_029570835.1 Bacteroidota bacterium | reverse complement strand
GTAGCCGCTATTATTTGGAATCTTTTTACGTGGTGGCGAGGTATTCCTTCTTCATCTTCTCACACTTTAATTGGCGGATTTGCAGGGGCTGCCATTGCTGCTAATCATGGTGGATTTGAAGCGATACAAGGGACAGTAATTGGTAAAATTGCTGCTTTTATTGTGTTAGCTCCTTTTATTGGGATGATTATGGCTGCTATTTTGACTATCGCTTTAATGTGGATTGCGCGTAATTCGAACCCTCATAGAGCCAACGCCTGGTTCAACAAGTTGCAGTTACTCTCTTCTGCTATGTTCAGTATAGGTCACGGATTGAATGACTCTCAAAAGGTGATGGGTATTATTGCTGCTGCCTATATTGCGCTCCATGTACATCATCCTGAAATTGGAATGGGTATCGATTCAGTAAATGATCTGCCTTCTTGGGTCGCCATCTCCTGCTTTACGATGATTTCTCTTGGAACTATGTCGGGGGGATGGAGAATTGTGAAAACAATGGGTTCCAGAATTACTAAAATTACTCCTTTTGAAGGAGTTGTAGCAGAAACAGCCGGTGCATTAACACTTTACTTGACAGAGATATTAAGAATACCTGTGAGTACAACCCATACGATTACCGGTTCAATTATTGGGGTAGGTGCCGTTCAACGACTTTCATCTGTTCGTTGGGGAATAACGCAGCGTTTATTATTGGCGTGGATTTTAACTATTCCTGTCAGTGCTTTGATTGCTGCAGGAGTTTACTTTATAGTAGCACTATTTATTTAGTTCTGGCAGTTGCTCTTTGGGTTTTGTAATATAATGGAGCACCAGCGCGGTAAATAAAAATCCACTGATAAAGTTCCCAATGGTGACGGTAATCTGATTCCATAACCACCAATCGGAAAAGCTGATATCAGCACCTAACATCATTCCGCAGGGAATTGCAAACATATTGACAATCGAGTGCTCAAATCCTTGAGCAAAGAAGATAAATACGGGAATCCACATGGCTGCAATTTTTCCAATAGTTGCTGTGGAGGTGAAAGACATGACAGCGCCAACAGTAACCATCCAGTTACATAATATCGCTTTGACAAACATCACAATTTGTCCGTCAAAACCGAGCTCTTTGTACACAATGGTCTTACTTTCAGCAACTTGAATCACTTTCTGAGCAAGTGCTGAAGTGCTGACATCGATATGTCCCAAATGAGTGAGATAGATGGTGAAAAGGAATGCATAAAAAAGAGCTCCGAGAAGGTTGCCGGTAAAAGCCCAAAAGAAGTTACGCAACATCAGAGGAACGGTTGTTTTCTTACGCAATACGGCAATCGGTATGGTTGCAAATGAACCGGTTACCAGTTCAAGATTCATTAAAAAGATGATAATAAAACCGACGGGAAATATAAGCGCACCCACAATATCCAGTTTGGTTTGTACTGCACCGGTGAATGCCAATGTGGTGGCATATCCCAAAAAAGCACCGGATAGCATTGCTCTGAGTAAAATATTTAAAATTGAAAGTTCATTTTTAACTTTTCCGGCTTCCGCCATGTTCTGAACAACATCAACAGGTTTTACGTAGTCCATAATGCAATATTAAGAGGTTGTTTAAAGAACGCAAATGTACAACAAAAAATCGAACTGGGATTAGAAAGAAGGCGGATCTCGGATTTCGGATTTTGTTAATTACGAATTACGAATTACGAATTACGATTTCTAAATTTAGAATTTAGAATTTAGAATTTAGAATTTAGAATTATCTGAATGTCAGGTATTTACAATTACGAATAGATCTATTCATATTTCTAATTTCACACTTTATACTTCAAAAAATTTCGACTTTCGACTTTCGACTTTCGCCTTTTTTTCATTTCGACTTTCGAAATTTATTTTACCTCGTTTTGTCTGTTGATGGAGGCTTGATGGAGTAATTCCAGATATTGACGTATAAATTGTTGAAAAAGAGCATCTTCCGGACCCACTTGTTGGTATTTTTCCATTGCCTTTTTCCATTGGTCAGGTTGGATAATCGAAAGATTATGCTTGGCTTTAACTTTTGCAAGCTGATCTACCAATTGCATTCTTTTGAACAACAATCCACCCACTTGCGTATCAATATGTGCAATCTGATTTCTTAACAACATCAGATCTCTCTCCATCTCTGATGTGATTTTAGACTTAAACTGCAAGTTGTCAATCAGCTGTTTCAGTTCCAGAGGAGTTACTTGTTGCTTGGCATCACTCAATGCATTTTTTGGATCATGGTGGGTTTCGATCATCAAACCGTCGAATCCGTAATCTAATGCCAGTTGAGCAATTTCAGGTATAAATTGGGTATTTCCTGCTATATGAGAGGGATCACAAATAATTTTGAGATCCGGAAATTCAGTTTTTAATGCGATAGGGATCTCCCAGAGCGGAGCATTTCGGAACAGATTTTCGCTGTTATTTTGGAACCCTCTGTGAATAACCATCACCTCCGGTGCACCCGCTTTCATCATTCTTTCAATAGCTCCAATCCAAAGTTTTAAGTCCGGAGTAATAGGATTTTTAATAAAAACCTTGATAGGATGTTGTTGAACCGCTTCGGAAATTTCTTGTACTAGAAAGGGGTTCACTGTAGTCCGGGCGCCAATCCACACGGCATCCATTCCATTCTCAACACACCAGGCAATCTGTTCGCCCCGAATCACTTCCGTGCATACAGGGATTTGATATTTTTCCTTAATCTCTTTAAGCCACTGCAACGATGGGACTCCGGCACCTGAAAAATCTTTAGGATTAGAACGCACTTTCCATACGCCTGCACGGAAATAGGAAATAGGCACCCGGTTTTGGAAAATTTCCTTCGCGGTAGTTTCTAACTGACCGGCGGTTTCGGCAGCACAAGGACCGGCTATCAATATACAGTTTTCTAGTTCCATTTTTCTGATAAAATTTGAATTGCTTGCGGCATTGAAGTGATGTGATAGCACCCTAAAGGCAGCATTTCACCCTCTACTTCTCCGTAGATATGAGGCACAGCGTGGATGGTCAGTTGATCACTTTTATATTGGGTTATCTCTTTTAAACTTGTAACATGTGTACCTCGAAAAATTTTAGGGACACTGGTCATCAGCTT
>JAKPTX010000015.1 GCA_029570835.1 Bacteroidota bacterium | reverse complement strand
TCGCCATAGGTGCCAGTATCCACATTCAACTGCCAATTTTTGTTGGTTTTGAGTTTTACCCATACCTGCTCTTAATCCATGGTTGATACAAGGAGCATAAGCAATGATTAATGATGGACCATTAAAAGCTTCAGCTTCTTTGATTACTCTTAACCATTGGCTTTGGTTTGCTCCAATAGCAACTTGAGCTACATAAACATAACCATAGGTAGCAGCAATCATACCCAAATCTTTCTTTCTAATCTTTTTACCTGAAGTAGCAAATTTAGCCACAGCACCAGCCGGAGTAGATTTTGAGGATTGTCCACCAGTATTAGAGTAAACCTCTGTGTCCATAACCAATACATTAACATCCTCTCCGGAAGCTAATACGTGATCTAACCCACCAAATCCAATATCATAAGCCCATCCGTCACCTCCAAAGATCCATTGTGATTTTTTTACAAGATATTGTTTTAGATTTAGAATTTCATTGCAACAAGGACAGTCACATTTTTCCATCATTGGAACCATTTTGTCTGCAATTCTTTGAGTTTCTAGAGTGCTGTTCTTATTGTCAATCCACTCTTGGAATAACCCTTTAAGTTCAGCAGTGCAGCAATTACAACTTTCAATTCCTTCTTTCATTAATCTTTCGATTCTGTCGCGAAGTTGGTTCACCGCCAATGCCATACCTAAGCCATACTCAGCATTATCTTCAAATAGTGAATTACCCCATGATGGTCCTTGTTCTGATTTATAGTTTTTGCAGTAAGGAGTGGAAGGAGCAGATCCACCGTAGATAGACGAACAACCTGTTGCGTTGGCAACCATCATTTGCTCTCCAAAAAGCTGAGTGATTGTCTTGATATATGGAGTTTCTCCACAACCTGCACAAGCTCCTGAAAATTCAAATAAAGGTTGAGCAAACTGACTATTTTTAACGTTTTGTGCTTTGTTAATCAAATGATCTTTGTAGGTAACGTTAGCTTCGAAATGGTCAAATCTCTTTTGCTCATCAAGTTGGGTTTCCAAAGGTTTCATTTCGAGAGCTTTAGTTTTAGCAGGACAAATATCGGCACAGTTTCCACAACCGGTACAATCCAATACGGAAACCTGGATTTTAAAATGCATACCTGCAAACTCTTTTCCTACAGCTTTCAATGTT
>JAKPTX010000014.1 GCA_029570835.1 Bacteroidota bacterium | reverse complement strand
CAGGATGTTAATTCCTTTTTAAGGTTGCTGGAAACGGCAAAAGAGCAATATAGTTTTTATGATGATTGACACGGAGCTAAAAATGTCGATCCACATCATCCCCGTCAATAAACTCAGTGCTCATGCCCTCAAGGGAGTCATAGAAGAATTCATTTCCAGAAACGGGACTGATTATGGCGCAATTGAGGCTTCAATGGAAACCAGTTTCATGCAGGTGAAGTCCAAACTTAAAGACGGATCAGCCGTTCTTGTTTTTGATGACGAGACCGAGACCACGAATATATTCCTAGCTGATGATCCTGTATTGAAGAAACTCGATATAGTATAGCTGTTGTCACATCAGCTATGATCAAAGTAAAACTTTTAGCTGTCCATTCAATCTTCTGTATGCCGCGTGATCGTACCTCTAACCACAGCTGTAATGACCCCGGATAATTATCTGAATTCACTGTTACATCTGCTACAGTTGCTTGGCACTGCTCATGAGCACCACATACAGTTGCTAAAGAGGTTAGCAGTTGTTATTGGTGTCGCTGCTTTGTTGTATAGATTGAAGCTTAAAGAGAAACGTTTACCTGCATAAATTTTTACTGGTCAATATTATTTGGTGGTGAGATGATCCTGTATTGAAGAAGCTCAATGTACTATATCTACTGTTGCTATCCTATCAGTTACGACCAAATTAAAATTTTCAGCTGTCCATCCAAGCTTCTGTATGTAGCGTGATCTTAGCTGAACCATAGCTGTAATTATTTCCGGATAATTGATTGATGGTGAAGCTATTCATAAGCACCACATGTGGATGCTGTTGAGGGTAGCTAATGATGTTGGTGACAATGGCGGACCGTGAATTTTATGTAAAAATTTTGGAAGTTATAAATATGACAGGTAATTAGTAAGCATCATATTATTTGAAATTGAGCTGTTGCTATCCATGCTGAACGTTCAACACTTCTTTCCGTAATCATTAGATAATTTTTCCTGTCGGGTAATTTCCCCTTGGATTTTCCGGGTTTTTATGTAAAAAAAGTAAGCCAAGAGAGAAGGCAACAAAAAAAGAATTTCGCTTCAGTCAATTTAACGACAATCATGTAAGGAGTCATAAATGGCTAAAAAATGCCCGTGCTGCGGTGGAAAGATTTATTGGTGGAATTTTGAAAGAGATTGTTACAAATGTGGCAGATCATTTTTTAAGGATCATGTAAGCGAAAAGTTGGTTCACGGTACGGTAGAGGAGATGAAAAAAATTCCGCTCATTAAGCTTCTTTGTCCATCGTGCTCTCAAAAGAACAAACAACTCTTTGGAGAAGAGGCAATATGCCCCATATGTAATAAATTGATTACAGAACCTCCCTTTAAAAATGTTGTTTTGTGTCAGACTTGTAAAAGATTAATACACAGTCATAATATAATCAATGTTTTAAAACACGATGCATACAGGCAAGGAAAAATTGAGATAAAAAAGTTCTGTCATGGATGTCGCAATGAAGCTAACGATTTTGCGGCATTAATGGGTCAAGACCGTTATTGTCCAGTGTGCAATCAAGACGTTGCTCTTTTTGAAAATGTAATAAATATTGTATACTGCGATTACTGTAAATCGCCAGGGTGTAAGAAATGTTGTTCTGAGAACGCAAAACAGCTAATAGATTCTGTCCCTGAAAGCGTTTTTAGTTATATCGGAAAATATGAAGCTGTTTGCATGACATGTATGGAAGCGGCACAACATAATTTAAATAGTGAATATAAGCGCATTAAAGACGCATTAACCAACCAGTGTATAATAAAAAATACTCAGATCAAACGGTTTGAGGTTATAAAGGATTTTGGATATATAGATATTGAAAGCGACCACGACCATTTATTTAACGAAAAATATTACAAATATGAATTGCTTAAAGAAGCGGTTAAAATTGGTGGCAATGCCGTCTACGAATACAAATTGGATCAAAATAAGGTAGAGAAAATAGCTGGTTGGTCAAAAAATGATAACCCCTATTATGAATCAATAACAATTTGGACGCTTTCAGGGAAAGCAGTACTCCATCGTGAAAAATCCATATAAAGTGGATAGAACAATTTATTTTTTTTTGCCTTTAGTACCCCTGACTCGATTAAATTTTTCCGCAACAGGAATAATTGCTTTTCTGATAATATTAGTAAAATATTTCTCAGCAAGAATTTCTACTTGCTTTTGTCTATCGGAGGGGCTTGAGGCCCGAACATTTCTAGATAAATCCTCTGCTATAGTATTTATTGTATTCTGATGATTTTGTCTGATGATTTTGTAAATGTCCTTGGCCAAATTATTATGAAGTTTTTTGTCGCCTTTTGACCATAACTCATTTGCAACCTCGATAGCTTCTTTCTTTAAATTATTTAATGGCTCCCATCTTTTATTAATATTTTCAGATCCTTTAGCGGCCGCAATAAAATTTTGTATTATGGGGTTATGTATCAGATTTTCTAGTTTCAACATTTGTCCATTGGAATACATTACAATTCGTGTAATTCTTTGCAGTTGCATCATTACGTCAGATTCACCATTAGCCGTTTGTCTCATATATGCAATTTCCCTTAATGCACAAATTGCCGCATGAATCTTAGATAATATTTCCAAATTGTGCATCATATTTAAAACATTCTGTGGCTTCATGTCGTCATCAATATTATCAGGCAACCATTTTGATATTATGTCTTCGCTATTATCTTCAGTTAAATTTAAAAGTTTTTCCATATCATCAAGACATTTTGTATGATATATTTTTGGTTTAGTGTAAGATTTTATTAACGAAAATATTTCTTTTACTTTTGGGTCTTGAATGTAAGAAAAATTGGCTTGATAAAAAATGTCTAACATTTTTTCTATTGCAATATCCGATGTTGTGTCTGCGGCAACCCTCTGAAATTTTAGCAATGTACTAAAAAAGGCTGATGGTGATTCAGCACATAACGGATTGATATTTAATAGTTCTTTTTTTATCAATTCAGCTTTAGTTGTATTATCAAGGCCAAAGCAATCTTTAATAAAATCAGCAAATCCATCCATATTCATTTCCTTTTCTGACTAGAATAATTTTGTATCTTTAAATTGCCATGTTCTTTTCAAACATAGCTTCTATGCCATTGACAGCGTCTTTTTTTTGATCAGGGCTAAGGTGGCTATATCGTTCAGTCATTACTAGGGTTTGATGTCCAAGAAGCTCCTTAATAGTCAATATTGGAGTACCTTGCAAAGCGAGCCAACTTGCAAAAGTATGACGTAAGGTGTGAAATGTAATTTTTTGTCGAGGATCACGAATGCCGTTATTAAATCTATAGGTTAATTTGGGAGATTCATTGGGATAGATTGTTTCCAATAAGAGACGGTTTAACCTTTTAAGAGTGTTTTTCTCAGTAACATTCATTTTTTTAAAAAATGTTTGACCATTATTCTTAACTAAAGCTATCAATTCTTTTAAATCTTTATTAAACGCAGAACAATCTCTATTGCTTGTAAGAACTTCATATAGAGACTGCATTTCAAGTAACTCATTAAGCCACATTAACGAATCCTTATTTTCACCACAAAAAATCTCAGGATGATCATTTATTATAACACTGCGTAATAAATCAGGTGATAAAGGTGATGCAAACTCACTTTTCCAAAAATCACAAGAATTACCAAGGCGGCATACAGTTCGATCATAAGCGTGACTAATTTTGTCTATTTTTCCCCCAGTGCGAGAGATAAAAATATAATCTTCCGGATCACGCCGCTCTATATTTTTGAATAAATCTTTAATTGTTTGCGTCATGAATACTTTTCTCGCATGAACATTTTTGGGATCTGCAATATGAATTAAATTATTTTCCATATCCAGGTGACTCCACTTGAGAAGAAATATTTCATTTGCTCTCATGCCGGTATAAAGGCTCAATAGTGCTATATCTTTTAATTGTGGACTAACCTTTTC
The DNA here is from genome assembly GCA_029570835.1 of Bacteroidota bacterium. Classification (GTDB taxonomy): domain Bacteria; phylum Bacteroidota; class Bacteroidia; order Bacteroidales; family WCHB1-69; genus UBA5429. The sequence goes on along the minus strand of JAKPTX010000014.1, from coordinate 1,496 downwards.
TAGTTCTTTAAGCAAAATGAATGCCTCATCATAACTGAGGAATCTCTCTCTCTTATTATTTAATTTAGGTAGTTTTACTTTCGATACCGGATTTTCCCCTGTCCACAATCCCCATAAGATTGCTTTATTTATCAATTGACGAACTATTACCAAAATATGTTTAACCGTTGCTGGGGCTAAATTATTATTGCTTAATTTCGTTTTGAATCGTTCAAGATCAGAAACTCCAATTTTTGAAAGTGGAGTATTTGAAAAGACAGGTTCAATATGTTTCTTGTAATATCCACGTTCATTATATTTGCCTACTATTGCGGTTTCTATCCATTCATCGTAACGTGTCCACACTTCACCCAATGTTACTTCTTCAGGTTTCTTTTTTGGAAGTATTTCGCCATGACGTATACTTCTTAGTTTTTCTGAACGAATTTGAGATGCCGTAACCGCAGTATATCCCTCACCTGCCCAACCAACTTTTTCCCATATTAGCTTTCCTCTTAAATCCCTGTAACAAATATCGAAACAACGATCAGGTTTGCCTAAATGTCTTCTTTTGGATGACTCCCTATAGTATACGCCTTGAAATTTGGGAATATTAATTCGTTTATATAATTTCTGCTTTATCACGCCTATCACCTCAATAATAATAAATTGCTAACCTATAGCTAACATGCTATGTGATATTAAGTAATATACACTGAAATGTCAATTAATATAACGCCTGATATTAATTGTTTACTTACATACAATGATCTTAAGTGAGAAGCATAATGCCAGACTACGAATCTGGATGCCCCTGGTTCGAATCCAGGTGGGCGCGCCAGTAAAATCAAGGGGTTGCAGATGCCGGGCATCTGCAACCCCTTTCGTTTTGTAAAATTCCTGTAAACATCTCCCCCTTTACAGGGCTTGGTCCTGCAGCAAACCTTCAGCCGGCCTTGACGGGCGGTCGGCACAACAGCATCAGCAAGGAGCCGACAAGCGCAATGCCGCAGGCGATGACGACGGCCGCTCCATAGCCGCCGTTCACGTCATAGAGCCAGCCGGCGATAAACGCTCCGAAATACGGAAAACCGGACGTAATGGGATTGGCAACGGCGCTGATTTTATGAAAAGACTCCACCCCGAAATAGTTGCCCATCAAAAGCGGATACGACACATAGGACGCGCCGAAGCCGAAACCGACCAGCAGCGGGTACAGGTAAACCGCCCACAGGTTGTCCCGGGAGGCCAACCAGAAGAGAACGCCCCCGCCGATCAGGCTAAAACCGGCGATAGCGATCAGCAGACGGCCCTCCATGCGTTCGCCCAGAAACGAGACGCTGAGCCGGCCCACAATACTGCAGGCCAGGATCAGTCCGTAAATAAAGGCGGGCCGGAGAAACCAAACCGGATCGGACATGGAAAACCCCCGGTCGCTCAAATGAGCCGGGGTCTGGGTCAGCACGGACTGCCACAAAAACCAGATGAACGACATTCCGATGATGGCCAGCCAGATG
>JAKPTX010000252.1 GCA_029570835.1 Bacteroidota bacterium | reverse complement strand
TCCCTTGTTTTTATTCTCTGTTTTTGTACTTTTTTATTTTTCTAAAGATTTGAATATCATGCAGTTCGGAAGTGAAGCTGCCCGTTCTTTGGGGGTTAACTCTCAATTTGTAACCTTAGCGACTCTCTTTGTTTCCTCCTTATTGATTGCTGCCGTAGTTTCCATTTCGGGAGTAATCGGGTTTATTGGCTTGATTATTCCTCATATTGTGAGGTTATTATGGGGAAATAATAACAGACATGTTTTTGTTTTTTCTATCTTTTTAGGTGCATTTTTTTTACTCATTGCTGATACTTTAGCGAGAACATTAGTATCCAATGCTGAACTCCCGGTAGGCTCTATTACAGCGATGGCAGGTGCGCCCTATTTCATCTATCTGTTGTTGAGAAAAAATAAACAGAATGGTGTGCTTATTTGATTTTTAAAGCACGCTGAACAATAGGATCTTTTTCATTGAGAATAGGGTAGAAAGCCTCATTTTGATACAGATTTCTTCCAATTAAAGCTTTGAGCCAGTGCCTTAATTCTTCTACCTCTTTATTATTGACTTTGATATCCTTTTGATTGTTTTTGTTTTGATAAAAGGTGATATAATCCTGAATGATGGAATCGGGAATTCTCATATTGTTCACAAAATAAGTGGCTGAACTGTATCTAGATTTTAATTCTTGCTGCTTTTCAGTAGAATAGTTTAGGCAAAATTCTATTAAAAGTGAGGAGTTAAGTAGTGATTTAAATGATTCGGAAAATGCAGTGGTGTCCAGAGGAACAACAATATCCGGAAGAATTCCTCCACCGCCATAAACGGTTCTTCCCTTTTTTGTTTTGTATTGAAGAGGTTCTTTTTCCTCTTGAAGCGGTTTTTCTCTAGTAGAAGGATTTTCCCCATATCTCTTGATAAAATCCTCATAATAAGCTTCTACTCCATGATCATAACTTCTTTGAATAGATCTGCCACTAGGGGTATGATATCGCGCAACAGTCAGTCTCAATGATGATCCGTCGGATAGAGTAATTAACCGTTGAACTAAGCCCTTTCCAAA
>JAKPTX010000242.1 GCA_029570835.1 Bacteroidota bacterium | reverse complement strand
AATGGACATATCCCTGAATATAACTCTGACACAAATCAAATTCATAAACAACCTCAATTAATACAAGATCTACACACTATTGCCAAGATAATGGTTGAAGATACTCTATGTCAATCCCTTTATTCTCAACTCTATGTCAATGAAAATAAAGAGATTGAGATGATTCATAAAGAGGGTAAAATTAATGTTTTGGTAGGAAACAGTTCTAATATTGATGAGAAAGTTTTTAAAATTAAAGAGTTTAATCTTTCTGTATTACCCACTACCGGTGAAGACCGATATAAAATGATAGATGTACGTTTTCAAAATAGAATTATTGCAAAAAAATAAAAAAAAATCCCATGGCAAAAAGAAGAAATAATTTAACTAATGATACACCTAAAGTTTTTGTTGGTCTTGATATAGGAACCACTAAAATAGCTACTGTCGTTGGCTACATGGCAATGGATGGAAAAATTGAAATCATAGGTCATGGGAAAAGTGACTCTAATGGCGTTCAACATGGTTTAGTGTATAATTTAGCCAAAACAATAGATGGAATTAAAACTTCCGTAGAGATTGCTTCCAATCAATCCGGTTATCCAATTTCTGATGTTTTTGTTGGTATTGCCGGTAGACATATAAAAAATACTGAATTTCGACATCGTGTTCTTCGAAAAAATGGAACAGAAGCATTAATCGTTCAGGATGAAATTAATGAGATGATCAAAACGATTAAAGAAACGCCAAATCAAGCAGGTGAAACAGTTATTGATGTGATTCCTCAAAAATTTTATGTTGACAATAATTTTGACCGTGAAATCATTGATCCTGTCGGTGAATTGGGAGTTAATTTGGAAGGTGTTTTCCAAATTATAACCGGAAATGAACATGAAATTAATAAAATTTTACGTTGTGTTGAAGAAGCTGAACTCAATCCTGCAGATCTTATCTTAGAACCACTTGCTTCCGGATTAGTTTCTCTTACTCAAGAAGAAAAACAAGCAGGTGTTGTTTTAGTAGATATCGGAGGTGGAACAACCGATATCGCTATTTATCTTGAAGGAAACCCTGTCTATACACAAGTAATTCCCATTGGAGGCCATGTAATCACCTCAGATATTGCATCTGTTTGTGAAATTTCTGATGAATTAGCTGAAAAATTAAAAATCAATCATGGTACTTGTGTAGTAGAAAAAAGTAATAAAAATAATTTTATCACTATCCCAAAATATGGGCAAACCGAACCTATTCAAATAAGTGAAGAATTTTTAGCTAAAATTATTTATGCCCGGGTTATAAGAGATATTTTAACACCGGTTAAAGCTATTATTGATAAATCCGGATATGCTAATAAGATTAAAAATGTTGTTATTACAGGTGGAGGAGCTTATTTGAAGCATCTTAAAGAATTATCTCAGTTTACTTTTCGTAAGCCTACTCGTATTGGTTCGCCCGGCCTTGGATTTTTATCCGTACCCTCTGAATTAAAACATCCTATGTACGCAACCAGCCTGGGTCTACTCAAATTTGGAACTATGAGTAATATTGACTATACTGACGATTCAGAAGAAGTTCATAAACATTCCCGCAATGCTGTTAAAGAAAAAGATTCTCCTAAAGAAAACAACTCTATAAAAAAAGTTAAACTATTTTTTAAAAGTATGTTAGATAACTTTATGGAAAAAACAGAATAATAAACCATTAACAAAAATAATATCATAATGATTGAAAGAATACAATTTAATCCTGATTTTGGAGCTCAATCTTCCACTTCTATAATTAAAGTTATGGGTGTTGGTGGTGGCGGTGGAAACGCCGTAAAACATATGTATAAGGAAGGAATACAAGGGGTGGATTTTTTAATATCCAATACAGATAAATTAGCGTTGGATCAAAACCCTGTTCCCTATAAATTAGTTTTGGGTGACAGTGGACTCGGTGCAGGAGCAAATCCGGAGATAGCACGTCAACTTGCAAATGAGAGTGCTGACAGGATTAGAGAGTTCATTGGAGAAAACACAAAACTGCTCTTTTTAACTGCCGGAATGGGAAAAGGAACAGGAACAGGCGCTAGTCCCATTATAGCTCAAATTGCTAAGGATATGGGAATTCTTACTATTGCTGTAGTAACAGAACCTTTCCATTTTGAGGGTGCTATAGCAACACAACAAGCTCAAATAGGAATTTCCGAACTGAAAAAACATGTTGATTCTTTGGTCGTTATTAAGAATCAAAATATTCTGAAATATTATATCGATGCTGAATTTGATAAAGCTTTTGGATATGCTGATGATGTTCTCAAAAATGCCGTTCAATGTATTGCTGAGTTAATTACGGTTAATTTAGATCAAAATATTGACTTTAATGATATCAAAAGCATTATGGAAAATAGTGGTCCGGCTATGTTAGGTATTGCTGAAGCTGAAGGAGAAGACAGAGTAAGCAAAGTGGTTGAAGGAGCACTCAATTCACCTCTCCTTTCAGAAGATAATATTACCAATGCCAAGAATTTCCTATTTTCATTAAGCTATGGACCTGATGTTCCTTTTACTATCAGTGAATTTGAAGAATTGACCCGTCAATTATCTTCACTTAGATCTGATAATGCAAAAATTATTTGGGGAAGAACAAGAAGTAAAGAATTGGGTAATAAGATCAAATTGGCCGTGATTGTTACTAACTTTATAACAGAAGAATCCAAAGTAGTAACGGATATTAAAACCGGTTCAGTATCACAGAGTAACGATGATGGGGAAAAAATATGGGTTTCTATTGATGGTTCTTCCGAGGGGAATCATCTTTCCTCCCCCCAATTTGATAATGATCAAAATACAAATCCCTACGAACAACATAATTTAGCAAAAGATTTTTCGACACCGGACTATTCAACTACTCCCGCTGCCGCAACATCTAAACCTCAAAATAATCCGTTAAGTTTCTTGGATTCACCTTCAAAACCCGCAGAACAACCAACTCATCCTGAAATTGAGTCGAAAAAAAATTCAGATATAGAGTATACCGGATCAGATATCAGATCAGAAAGAGGCAATATTATTAGAGAACCTCATCGTACTCAGTACGGTTTTCCTGAACAATCTTCCTTGGATGCCTTGACTCATAGCAATGTTTTAGTTGAAACATACAGTGATGATGATAAATTTAAAAAGCTTGTTAATACTCCTGCTATTTATCAATTAGAAAAAAGTCAAAATACTCTAACAGAAGAGCATTCATCACCTCTTGATCAAAGTTACTTTGAAAATAATGATGATTTAGCTGCTTTTTTAAATCAAACTCCAGATTAATAAAAAGGACTAGGTAGTTATTTAATATGGGTGTAATTATAAGACAAACCATTAAGGGAACCATTGTTAATTATGTTGGTGTTCTTATTGGTTTCTTCACCACGTTTTTTGTAATCACTCATCTTCTGACTACCGAAGAGATTGGATTAACCCGCGTTTTAGTAGATGCCGGCGTTTTATTAGCCGGACTCGCTCAAATGGGAACAGGTTCTTCAATCATTCGCTATTTCCCCTATTTTCAAGATGAAGAAAAAAAGCATCACGGGTTTTTCTTTTGGACTTTGATCATTCCAATTGTTGGTTTTTGCCTCATTACACTTTTATCATTTTTGTTTAAACCTCAAATCTGTTCCATTTTTGGGGATAAATCACCCCTATTTGTTGAGTATTATTATTTATTAGCTCCGCTCTCTTTTTTCTTACTCTACTTAGCTGTTTTTGAGACCAATGCTAATGTGTTGATGAGAATCGCTTTTCCAAAATTGGTAAGAGAAGTGATTATTAGGGTACTCACTTTGGGAACTTATATTTTTTATGGATATGATCTCATCAACTTCCAACAATTTATTTACGCTTTTTGCGCTGTTTACGGCGTTGCTGCACTAATCAACATTATTTATCTGGTTTCAAGAAAAAATGTTTCTTTTAAGCCTCAATTTGATAAAATTGATCCGTTTGTAAAAAAAGATGTTGGACCTTATTCTCTATTTATCATAACCACAACATTAATCACTGCCATTACTCCCGGATTGAATACATTTTTTATCAGTGCTCAATTAGGTTTGGTGTATACAGGAATTTTTGCCATTGCTAACTATATCACAGCTTTTATTGAAATTCCATACAGATCATTAGGTGCTATTACACAACCTGAAATAGCAAAAACAATGAAGGAAAATGATATCCAAAAAACAAGCTTTCTCTGTCAAGAGGTGGCTTTACATCAACTTTTGGTTGGTGGAATGATCTTATGGTTAATATGGATCAATATTGATTTAATTTATGAAATCATGCCTAATGGAAGCAGCTTTGAATCCGGCAAATATGTTGTGCTCATTTTAGGAATAACCAAATTAATTAGTGCTTCATATAACATCAGTACAACAGTATTAGGATTCTCTAAATATTATTATTATTCACTTCTCTTTACATTTATTTTAACTTTTTCTGCCATTGTTTTGAATAATAAGTTAATTCCCGTTATGGGGATTAATGGTGCTGCTTTTGCTTCCTTAATTTCTACCTGTATTTTTGTTTTTCCTCTAATTTTATTTAATCAATATAAATTAAAAACATCTTTTTTTAATTCTAAACAATTTTTTGCATTACTGATTCTGATTGGTTTATTCCTGCTTGATTTGGGTTGGGAGTTATCTATAAAATCTATCATTTTATTACTCCCTTATAAAACAATCCATCTTTTGATTATAAATGGTGTGTTAAAAAGTGTTATTTTGGGTTTAATTGGTGTGATAATTGTCTTTAAAATTCAACTTTCAGAAGAAATTAATAAAATTATCATTCATATTTTGTCATTTTTTACCCGAAAATCACAGCAAAAATAATAAATTTGTATTTTAAATAACTGATTTGAAATCAATTAAAAATCAAATAAATATTATTTCATACTAGGCTGTTTTATTACAAATAATAATGTATTTTTGCAAAAATTTAACAAACTAAATTTTATACTAATGTACACTACTTCTGCTACTTTCTTCGTAAGGAATGAAGAACTTCGAAGAATAATTGCTGAGTCCACCAGCATTTCTACAATGATCAAAAACAATGGTGTTTTTAGTAATAAACATCAGTTTATTGAAAAATCTATTCTTACCCTTTCAGATTTTGTGATGATTGATTTACTTGATGAAAACGAGGAAGATATTGAATCGTTTTTGCCTATTTCATCTACATCCTTGATCATAGGTATTTGTAAGACGAGTTCGTTCGCATTAAAATTGATTGATAAGGGGTTTATTGATGTGGTTATTAACCCGACATCAACTGAAGATTTTTCAAGGAAATTTATTAAAATTTTGAATTTATTCAAAGTTTTATCTCGTAAAATATTGGGAACCCTTCTAGTCCAATCACCCACTAATCCACACCCCTATTTTGGAAAAAAATTTTCCATTTCTCCATACTACCCTCTTTATGATGTTGAAAATAGCATTTTGCTGAACTACAAAGGAGTAAAATCTAAAATAAATTTGGAAGAGATTGTTTATGTTTCCTGCACTAATAACCTCATCACCGTTCATACTATAAATAAAGAAAAATATCACACTTTTTCCTCCTTGAAAGCTATTCACGAGAAAATAGGATCTTCTTTATTCATACGAATAAATAAAGAAACTGTTATTAATTATAAATTCATTACCTCCTTTTCTTCAAGAGAGGTTGAGATTAATAAAGAATACACCTTTGAGGTTACCAGGGTTTATTCTGAACTTTTTAAAGCATTTATTAAAGATAAGTTTTAAATTCCGAAATCCGCCTTCCGAAATTTTTTCAAATATAAAATACCCGACCTTTTAATTCTAATTTCTAAATTTATCATATCTTTGCAGGTTCTATTTGAATATATTGTATGATTGTTATTGGAATTACAGGAACGATTGGAGCCGGCAAAGGAACTATCGTGGATTATTTGGTAAAAAAATTTAAATTCACACATTATTCTGTCCGTTCTTTTTTAATTGAGGAGGCTCAAAAACGAGGATTACCACTCAATAGAGATACCTATGTGGAGTTGGCAAACAGCTTGAGAGCACAACATTCTCCCTCCTATATCACCGATCAACTTTATGAACAAGCATTTGAGCAGGGAAACTCTGCAGTTATAGAGAGTCTGAGAACGCCCGGAGAAATTGAATCCCTCAGAAAAAATAAACAGTTCTATCTGCTTGCTGTGGACGCATTGCCTGAATTAAGATATGGACGAATTGTGCAACGTAACTCGGAAACAGACCAAATCTCCTTTCAAACATTCGTAGAAAATGAAGCAAGAGAGATGAATTCGGAAGATCCCAATAAGCAAAATTTGAAAAAATGTATTCAAATGGCTGATTTTGTGCTTAAAAATGATCAAACCATTCAGGATCTTTATCAACAATTGGATCAGGTTATTGCTCAAATAGTGTCAAAATAGAGAGTATATGAGTAAGTGGATTAAAAAAATTTTACAGTTTATACTGTTTTTAGGGTTAGGATTCTTCTTTGTTTGGTTGTCAGTAAAAAATTTGACTCCCTCCGATATTGAAATCATTCGTCAAAGTGCTCGATCTGTATTGGCACCCAAGCCTTTTCTTTTGGTAATACTATCGATTACTGTGATGGCTTTGGGTCACTACTTCAGAGCTTTGAGAAGCATCATGTTAATCAATCCGCTGGGATACCAACTCCGAAAATCTACCTCTTTTTATGCGGTGATGGTGAGCTATTTAGCAAATCTGGCTTTCCCTCGTTTAGGAGAAGTTCTCCGCCCTACGTTTATACAACGGTATGACAATGTCCCTTTCAGTAAAGCTTTGGGAACTATTGTTACTGAACGGGTTATTGATATGATCATGTTTGTTCTTATTATGATTCTCGCCATAGTATTGAATAGCAGCATGCTCTCAGAATTGATTGTAAATCAAGCAACCGGTGAAACTTTGAAAGAATGGATGATAAATAAAATGCAAGGAACCCTCCTGAATGGAACCTTGATTGCATTGGGATTGGGAACTGTTGCCATTATTTTATTAGCTTATTTTTATCGGGAAAAACTGAAGAAAATACCCTTTTTTGCCAAAATAGGTAGGTTTGTTAAGGGTGCCATTCAAGGATTGATCTCTATCAAAGATATGGATAGACCTTTCCTTTTTGTTGTTTATACTCTTTTAATCTGGGTTACTTATTTCCTGGGTGCTTATATTCTTTTCTTTGCTTTTGATTTTCTTTCCGGATTGGGTTTAATGGCAGGACTCTCTGTTTTGGCTTTCGGATCTATCGGTTTTATGATTGCACAAGGCGGTTTGGGAGCCTATCCTCTTATTGTTGCGGGAATTTTTGTATTATATGGTGTAAAATATGAAGAAGGACTGGCTGCTGCCTGGGTGGGATGGAGTGCACAAACAATCATGATTATTGTGGTTGGATTCGTCTCATTGCTGTTAGCTTCATTGCAAAATAGAAAAACTAAAACAAATCAAGATGAAAAAGCGGTTTGATATAGATGCAAAAATTGTGACTGTTGAGGATTTGCTTCAAATCAAAAAAGAACGCAAAAATGAACAAATGGTGTTCAGTAACGGCTGTTTTGATATCTTGCATGTTGGACACGTGCGCTATCTCAACGAAGCAAGAAGTTTCGGTGATTATCTAGTAATCGGATTGAACAGCGATCGTTCGGTACGTCAGCTTAAAGGACCTGATCGTCCTATCAATCAACAAGATAGCAGAGCAATTATGTTGGCTGCACTCGCTTTTGTAGATTATGTGGTTATTTTTGATGAAGAAACACCCTTGACTCTGATTCAACAATTGCTACCCGATATTTTGGTCAAAGGCAGTGATTATGATCCCAAAGATATTGTAGGTGGAAAAGAGGTGATTGCAAACGGCGGCAAAGTGGTTACCGTACCTTTAGTGGAAGGTTTTTCTTCAACTAAGATTATCAATAAACTTAAAGATCAAGCGTAAAATGAAAAAAATAGGTTGTTTTATTATTCTTTTTGTAATAACAATATTCCATTTTTCTATTGCGCAAACTGTACCTGTCGATATCGATGAGCAAAGCCAAAACAGGGCTTTGGCAGAACCTAATCCCTCACATTCTATTTTGCCTTGGAATGATGAAATAGAGTTGATTGAAGAGCCTTATCAGATTCCTGCTTACTATTTATACAAACAACTGTGGGATACTTTGCATATTCGCTCAGAAGAGTTGGAAATCCCTTTTTATCACGATACGCTTCGTTTTATTTTGGTAGAAGGTGATAATACTCCGTTCTCTTTTCCTTGTGCCGGAAAAGTTATTCTGGATTATGGAACACATAAAAAGTTGTTTCATCCCGGTATCGACTTTGAACTTCATGAAAATGCACCGATTGTCTCCTGTTTTGACGGTGTTGTGCGGATTGCAAGAGAGTACGGAGAATATGGTAAAGTGGTGGTAATCAGGCATTATAACGGTTTAGAAACGGTGTACGCTCGTTTGGATCATATTGATGTTTTTTCAGGACAAATAATTAAGGGGGGAAGCCTAATTGGTACCGCAGGGAGAACTCATCCGGATCAGAATCCAATTCTTCACTTTGAGGTTCGTTTTTTTAATCGCTTTTTGAATCCTCATCGCATGATTAACCTCGATACCCGAAGTTTACAAAGCAACAAAATGGTTGTTACTCCCTTGGATTTTTTGGAAGTTCCAATCATCTATCCTGAAGAAACTCAGCAAAGCACCACTACAATTGGAACAAAAAAACCGATCTATCATACTGTAAAACAAGGAGATACACTTTACAGAATTGCGCGTCAATACAAAACCACTCCCGAAAAACTGATTCAACTCAATAATTTGAAAGGAGATGGCAGTAACATTCAATCAGGTCAAAAATTAAGAGTAGAATAAATAAATAATATGGAAGAACAAAAATATATCAGACCCTCTTGGGATCAATATTTTATGGAAATTGCCCATACTGTGAGCAAAAGAGCAACTTGTGACCGCGGCAGAAGCGGTTGCGTGATTGTCCGCAACAGACAAATTTTGGTTACCGGTTATGTAGGCTCCCCTATCGGTCTACCCCACTGCGATGAAGTAGGACACCAAATGAAACAAACGGTACATGAGGACGGACACGTGACTAATCACTGTGTCAGAACGGTCCATGCAGAGCAAAATGCGATCTGTCAAGCGGCTAAGTTGGGCATCTCCCTTCAGGATAGTACGCTCTACTGCAGAATGACGCCCTGTCGCGTTTGTGCCATGCTGATTATTAATTGCGGAATTACAAGAGTGGTTTGCGAAAAAAAATACCATGCTGGAGCCGAGTCGGAAGAGATGTTTAAAATGGCCGGTGTCTCCCTGGAATATTTTTCTGAAGAACTAATGAAATATGATAATCAATAGATTATGAGTGGATTAGAAGCGTTTATTTTAGGCTTAATACAAGGATTGGCTGAATTTTTACCCATCAGCAGCAGCGGACACCTGGTTATCGGTAAAGAAATTTTGGGAATTGAGAGCGGCGAAAATGTGGTTTTTGAAACGGTGGTCCACGCCGGAACTGTACTGAGTACCATCACTATTCTGCGAAAAGAGATTCTCAACCTTTTCCTCAAACTCTTTAAATTCGAATGGAACGAGGAAACCCAATATATTTTCAAGATCTTTTTATCCATGATTCCGGTCATGATTGTAGGATTCTTCTTTAAAGATTATGTCGAAGCACTCTTTGGTGAAGGGCTGGTTTTGGTCGGATCGATGTTGCTTTTGACTGCATTATTGCTGTTTTTAACCCGTTTTGTGCGTTTTAAAGAGCAAAAATCGATTGGGTGGGGTTCTTCCTTTGTTATTGGAATTGCGCAAGCAGTGGCCGTTTTGCCGGGACTTTCCAGATCCGGTACCACCATTGCAACCGGTCTTTTAATGGGCGTAAAGAAAGAAGAAGTGGCACAATTTTCCTTTTTAATGGTCTTGATTCCTATTTTAGGAGAGACTTTTTTAAATGGAATTCAAGGGGGATTCACGGAAGCTGCGAGCGGCATACCTGTTTCTTCGCTGGTAATTGGCTTTCTGACCGCTTATGTAGTGGGTTGCTTTGCCTGTAAATGGATGATTCAATTGGTAAAAAGAGCCAACCTGGCTTGGTTTGCACTCTATTGTGCTGTGGTCGGTCTAATCGCTATAATTTTTGGATTAGTATAATGAGGGAACCCAACAGAATTGAAAATAGAAATATACACGCAACAACGCTAATTCTCCCGGAGCTGGATTTTAACCCTGAGGGAGAGATTTTGCTGTTTGATAAACCTTACCGCTGTACCTCTTTCGATGTGGTAGCAAAGGTAAAATCCGCAATACGGAAAAAGTTTAACAAGAAGATAAAAGTGGGTCATGCAGGCACTTTAGATCCTCTTGCTACCGGATTGGTGATTCTCTGCACCGGCAAAATGACCAAGCAAATCAACATGTTGATGGATCTGGAAAAAGAGTACACCGGAACATTCTTTTTGGGTGCTACCACTTGCAGTTTTGATATGGAAAAGGAGGTCAACGCAACCTTCCCGACTGATCATATTACGGAACAGCAAATCTATACTATTGCCGACTCTTTCCTAGGAGAATCTGATCAAGTTCCGCCCATCTATTCCGCAGTTCGCATTGATGGAAAGCGCGCTTACGATATGGCGCGCAGTGGTCAGGAAGCGGAGATCCAACCGAGAAAAATTCAGATTGACCGGTTTGAAATCACCCGCATTGTACTTCCGGAAGTCGATTTCAGGATTGTTTGTTCTAAAGGCACTTACATCCGTTCCATTGCCCGTGATTTTGGAGAACGTTTAAATAGCGGCGCCCACCTCACTGCCCTGCGAAGAACCGCAATCGGAAATTACCGGGTAGAAAACGCACATTCGCTTTCGTAAATTTTGCCTTTTAATTTTACTTTCTTTTTTCTTTTTGAAATAAAAATAAATGGGGGGCAGCATAGATTTCCCTTTTTAGTTATTTTATTTCCCCACTCTTTAAATCATACCTTTTTAGATCTGTAGTATTAATTACGAATTTCGAGTTACGATTCCTAAATTTAGAATTTAGAAAGAATTTATTTAAGAGGCGTAAACAACCTTATTCCTTAAATATCAAATTATAAATTAGCGTATCCACTAAAATTTTACCCTCTTTTTGAAGCACTATTTTATACTGAGACAAATTGGTAATTGAATCTACAGAGTTTCTTTCATCTCCTACATTTTCTCCCTCCATATCTATTCGTACAAAAGTAGAGTCATTAACAAACGTTCCCTCACAATATTCAAAGAAACCGGCATCACCAGATATAGATGATAATACTACATCGTCAATATAGTTTCCTTTTTTATCGTAATTAACTAATACAAAAGATATTACATAATCTTTGAAGTAATAATAAACATACGAATAATAGTTAGTAGTATCTACGATTGAATAATAATAGAATTCTGATGATGAGCAATACTTTCGTTCTTCTATATAGATTTCATCAGAAAAATCAACTAATTGTAATTTACTATAACCTATATAACCTACAACCGATAATTTTTCCAAAGAAAAATCCCGATAATTCAAATCCTGGATAAAAAATTTGCTTTTATCTACCGGCACATTATTTATTTTGTATAAAAAACCACAAAACAGAATCAATAATGATAATAAACTTAATGCTTTTTTCATAATTATTGTTCTTTAAAAGACTGATTTAACCCCCAATGAGCCCTATTTTTGTGTTATTTTTTTCTTTTCGTCTTCTCTTTCGTAAACAGATCCGCGGTATATTTTTCGTAAAGATCGAAAAGATAAACCATTCTGTTAGCTTCGCCGGTGAATGGTTGCGGACGATACGCCAAATCTACTGCTTTGTCCAGTTCGTTGTGTGCTTTTACCAACGCAGAAGGCATTGTCAAAGGATCGTAAAGGTCAGCCAGAGTGCTGTTTGGAAATTCCAGACGAGTGTCTAAAACCTTTTGGGCTGCTTCTTCTATGGCTTTTATTTGCTTTTCTGTTGGATTTTCAGGCCAAGGAAAGTTATTGTAAACAATATTTGCAGAATATTGTAAACGACTTTCCAATCTTCCGCCAATATTTTTAATCCATGTCATATGCATAGAAGAATTCATTATTCCAAAAATGTAATTATTAGCATTTGGAATGATCAAAGCGCTTCCACTAGTAATAATAAATGGTGGTAAAATTCCTATCGGAATATATTTTCTGTTTTCGGAAGATACTTTTGGAATTATAATATAATCGGAGTCAGGCTGCCTGATTTCTCCAAAAAGCATCGGTTTTTCGGCTAACTTATTTGTAGCAGCCCGATTGCTATGCTGACGGAATTTTCTTGTTTTATCGATTCTTTCAAGAACAAATTTTGATTTTTTTAATGTAGATGGATTTACATCTTGTAACCATAGACACCAACGCTTAATATTGTTAATGAATTCATCTCCACCAGTATAGGGTCTTATAAGTTCGTCAATAAATGGTTCGTTTTTTATAGCAGTTTCTTTCTCTTTATTTGTCAGAATCAAGTGCCCACTGTCAATAGGCATGCTCCCATAATTCATTTTAGGAACATTACAAATCGGTTGCCTTCTGTTTGTTACAGTTAAATCGCGACCTTCAACCAAATAAGGATTGATATTCTTGGCCTTAATTTCGTGAGGTTCGCTTTTAATATCTTCGTATTCAAAAATCCTTTTGATCGGTATATCGTAATTGGCAAAACCGATTATTACAACATGCACAGCGGCATTTCCCCGAGCTTCGTTACTCCATTTAAAAGTTCGATGAGCAAAATGAATTTTGATATTGTAATAATTGAATAACAAGTTCCATAAAATACCTACTTGTTCTCCCTGAGTAATAGAATTGGTGGAAACAAAAGCAACCTTGGTTGGGGTGTTTGCTATGAGTTGAGCAGCTTTCATATACCATGCAGCTACGTAATCCAGTACACCGAACCCATTTACACCAGAAAACACTCGTTGCATATCTAACCTTTGCTCACGGTTTTGCTCTTTCTTACCCACGAAAGGAGGATTGCCGAGAATATAATCGAAATGGATTTTTCCTGAAAAAGTTTTAGGATAAGTCCCCTCGAAAATCTGTACTTTTTTACTGAAAATATTTACAGTGTCGTAATGAACTTCAGGCTCACTAACCATAATTATGTTGGTAGTATTGGCTTTTATATCAACTTCCGCATTTTTAGTCAGTGCCGACCAATCCATTTGAAGCGCATTTCCTACTGTTATATGTGCCGATTTATTCAATGGCAAACGAGCGTAATATTGTCCAAACTCATGGCTGATCAGCATATTCATCTGGTGGTCAATCAGCCACATCGCTACTTCGGCAATTCGTGCAGGAAACTCTTCATACTCAATACCGTAAAATTGATCAACATCAATAAGAATAATGCTACTGATATCGAGCACTCGTTGTCCGGATTTGTACAATTCCCGCAAAACCTCTAATTCCAGCAATCGCAATTCCCGATAGGTGATTACCAGGAAGTTACCGCAACCGCAGGCAGGGTCAAGAAATTTAAGCGTGCTTAATTTTTTATGAAATTCTGTAAGTTTGTTTTTATTCCCTTTGATACTTTCAAACTCTTTCCAAAGATTATCCAGGAAAAGCGGTTTGATCAGTTTTAAGATGTTGGTTTCGCTTGTATAGTGCGCTCCAAGATTTCTGCGTTCCTCCGGATTCATTACACTTTGGAACATGGACCCAAAAATAGCAGGGGAAATCTTACTCCAGTCGATGTGGGTACAATTCAAAAGAGCTTGACGCATTTTGCTGTCAAAACTCGCCATGGGCAGAATCTCTTCAAACAACTTTCCGTTAACATATGGAAACTCAGCCAATTGCTCATCCAGATTTTTAAATCTTTGCTCTTTTGGTGTGTTGAGCACCTGAAAAAGTTCTTGCAGTTTCGCTGCCAGATCGCTCCCGTCAACATGGGTACGATGTTCTATATATTCCTGAAACTGTTGTTTCTCAAAAATGGTGGTATCTTCAGCAAACAGACAGAAAAGCAAACGCACTAAATAGACCTCCAAAGGGTGTCCGATATATCCAATCTCTTTCAGTCTGTCGTGCAGTTTTCCCATTAACTCGGCAGCTTCTATATTCGCCGGATCCTCTTCTTTGTAAACCTTCTTTTGATAGCCCAATAAGTACCCGAAATGCTGAACGTTGTTGATCAAGTCGTTCAGTTTGAACTCTATAAGAGATTTATCTTCAAGGTCATAGAGATGAAAATTTTCAAAATCGGATACCAGAATATATTTCGGTAATTCATGTTGTTCAAGACCATGTGTGTACTCAATCGCCTGTTGATATGCTCTATCCAGGTTTTTTCCGCGACTTTTCATCTCAATCAAAATCGTACCCTTCCAAAGCATGTCGATATAGCCATCTGAGTCATCCAGTTTTTTAACTCTATGTTCAAAAGTACCAACCCTTTTCCTGCTGATACCAAACACATTAAAAAACTCCACCAAAAACGGCTTTGCATCTGCTTCTTCTCTCGCTGCATCCGCCCACTCCTGCGAAAACTTCAGAGCCCTGTCTTTTATCTCATTCCAACTTAATGGCATAATTTAACTTTGCAATTCAAACTACAAATGTACAACAAAAACCTTAATTAGGATTAAAAAAAGTCGGAAATCGAAAGTCGGAAGGCGAAAGTCAAAAAAAGTCGGAAGTCGAAAGTCGAAATGTAATTCCCTGATAATTAAACAAGTAATTCTAAATTCTAAATTTAGGAATCGTAATTCGTAATTCGTAATTGATCACTGCATATCAAAAATGGTATAACATTCCAGAGTGGGGTGATGAATTAACCACAAAGACAAAATATATTCTGCCCCCCTTTTATTTTTATTTCAAAATAATATAAAAAATTAAAAATTTGGGGATCTTAAAGAGCTAAAGAGTGTAAAAATTGGGTTAATTTTTGGGTGGCAACAGCTCGGTGGCTGATTCTGTTTTTTAGCTCAGCGCTCATTTCGGCGAAGGATTCGTTGTACCCATCGGGAAGAAAAATAGGGTCGTAGCCAAAACCTTGGGTTCCGCTTTTCTTTTCCAGAATTGTACCGGAAACGGAACCTTCAAAAAGATACTCTTTGTTGTCTAAAATAAGTGCAATGACGGTTTTAAATTGGGCTTTTCTGTTAGAGATTCCCTCCATTTGAGATAACACTTTTCGCATATTGTCTTCAAAAGAACAAGCCGGTCCGGCGTAACGAGCGGAATAAACA
This sequence comes from Bacteroidota bacterium, assembly GCA_029570835.1. Taxonomy (GTDB): domain Bacteria; phylum Bacteroidota; class Bacteroidia; order Bacteroidales; family WCHB1-69; genus UBA5429. The sequence continues at coordinate 28,659 of JAKPTX010000242.1, read as the reverse complement.
CCGGGTGCTCCGTGTAAAGCGTCAATTTCCAGTCCGGTATCATCCGCAAAACAGTTGCAGTGAAATTTTTTGTGGATAAAACGCGCCTTCATCAGCGCATTGCCGACCAAGGTATTTTCAGTTTCAGGAATATCTTCGAAAAAGTTTAACTCGGTAAGGGAGATAATTTTGTATTGATCTCCAACGATTTTTTGAATCTCTTCCAGTTTGTGTTTGTTCTGAGTGGCAAAAACAATCTCCATGTTGACAGAATATAAAAAACAGATGATATAACTTATACCATCTATTTATTTTTTAAAAAGGAGAAAGATAGAATTAAATTTCTATTGCTTGTTTTCCCCTGTAATAGCCGCATTCTGGACAAACTCTGTGAGTAAGGATAGCGGAACCGCAATGACTGCAAGTTGTCAAATGAGGAGCAACCATAAAGTCATGTGATCTTCTTTTATCTCTTCTTTGAACCGAAGTTCTACGTTTTGGATGTGCCATAATATTTATATTTTATGATGTCAATATTAAAATTTCAAGTTTTTTAATGCATCCCATCGGGGATCCGTAGCATTATCATTATCAGAATGAGCTTCAGAACTGTATTGAGCTAATTTTTCCAGAAAAAGCGGATTACATCCTGAAGTTCCATCCTCTTTTGTAGCATGTTTAGGCTGATTGGGTAAAGCGAGTGCAATAGATTCATAGATGTAGTGAAACAGATCCAAATCATATTGATTTTCTGAAATAACCCAAATATCATCCTCTTCAAGACCTAAATAATCGGAATGATCGGGAACTAATTTAACAATCAATTCCTGATTAAAGTGAAGAGGAGTAGAGATAGGATCCAGACATCGAACACATTCTTGCTCTATTTCTCCATCAAAATTGAAGTCTAAAGTAAGCATTTTATCATTTTTGTGTAAGATTAGCTCAACCTTAACGCTTCCACCTATCACCTCGGACATACTGTTTTCTTCAAAGAACCTTTTATCACAAATAATTGAGTATGAATGACTTCCGTTTTCAATCCCTGATAATCTAATTACAAAATCTGATCTAAATTCTTCCACCTTTACCTTCAATTATTTGGGGGTGCAAATATACAAAAAAAAGTAAATAGAGCTAAACCTTTTGAAAAACTATTTTTTTCTTAGTTTTCCTCGAGTGCTTTGATACCCGGAAGGGTGATTCCTTCGAGGTATTCCAACATGGCACCGCCACCGGTACTGATGTAGGAGCAAAACTCTGACATTCCATATTTTTCTACAGCTGTGATGGTATCTCCACCACCGATCAATGAGAAGGCACCGCCCAGAGTGGCAGAAGCTACGGCAATTGCGATTGCTTGAGTTCCCTTTCCAAAAGCATCAAATTCAAACACTCCTACAGGACCATTCCATAAAATAGTTTGTGATTGGTTTACAACACGGGTAAGACGTTCGATAGTTTTGGGTCCGATATCCATACCCATCCATCCGTCAGGGATATGATTTTCGGTAGTAACTTGTTTATTGGCATTGGGATCGAACTGATCAGCACAAACATTATCTACCGGTAAATAAAGATTAACTCCTTTTAAATGAGCTAGTTGAATAATCTCTTCTGCAACGGGAATCATATCATCTTCCACAATTGAATCAGCAATATTGATACCCATAGCTTTTAAGAAGGTATAACTCATTCCACCGGCGATAATTAAATTTTCAACTTTTGTGATTAAATTTTTGACAATATTAATCTTAGTAGATATTTTTGATCCTCCGATAATGGCAGTAAAGTTAGGTTTTTGATCATCCAGTACCTTTTTCAAGCTCACTACTTCATCATACAACAGATATCCGGCATAAGCTTTACCAGGGAAAAATTTGGTAATGGTAGCAGTTGAGGCATGTTCTCTGTGGGCAGTACCGAAGGCATCATTCACATAAATATCGCCTAAAAGAGAGAGTTGGCGCGCAAACTCTTCATCCCCCTTTTCTTCTCTTTTATCAAAACGAAGATTTTCTAAAAGAGCAATAGATCCGGGTTTGAGTTGATGGATAAGGTCAACACCTTCTTGAGTTAAATAATTATCCACAAAAGTAATTTCACGTTCCATCACTTCCGATAGAGTAGGAATGATATGTTTCAAGGAGTACTTTTCATTAACTTCTCCTTTAGGGCGACCCAAATGAGACATCAAAATAGCAACACCTCCCTCATTGATTATTTTATGAACAGTATTCAGTGTTCTGGTTATGCGTGTGCTGTTGGTTACTTCAAATTGTTCATTTAGAGGAACATTATAATCAACTCTTACTAAAACTTTTTTTCCTTGGAAGGAAATGGCATCAATTGATTTCATAGTGGTCACAAATTATAAAAGAACAAAAGTAATGAATTTTTATGATATAATCTACAGTTTATTGAGCGAATAAAAATTTATTTATTTTTTCATAAAAAAATTTGGTAAATAGAAAATAATCGATTATATTTGTACCGACAATAACTCTGATTACTATGACAAAACTCAATTTACTTCCCTACAGCTATTTTTTTGTTTTTCCAAAACGTTTCGTTTTGTATTGTTCTTTGAAATTAGTTTGAAGAGCCTCTCATATTCAATAATATGGGAGGGATATAAACTAAATCAACTACACAAAATACTAAAACTTACTAAAATTGCTAAAAATGAAAACAAATATACTCAAAGATGTTAGTACAATCGTCATATTGATGTTATTAACCCCCATTATTTTTGCTCAAACTCCCAAACGAGTTGTTTCTTACTCGACATTAGTACAATATTATTTTTCTGTTCCACAACAAACTGATCTATCGACTGTTAGTGAATATGATTTGACAAAATTCTCTTCTCAGGATCAGTTTATTTCAACAGAGATTTCTTTTGCGCGCGACAATACACCTACAATTACAACTCTGTATCATAATTCACCGCGCTATTTTAACGATTATGAAAATGAGGTTCATAAGTCGGTTACTTATCGTGGTGAAACAGTCTTGTATGATCATCAGTTGAATGAGATTAGTCGTAATAGGATAGATCCAAACCAGGAATTAGAGTATCAGTTTTCAGATGAAATGGTCGACAAATATGGACAATTCGAGTTAGGATTTAGATCAGATCCTAATCTGTTGGCTGATTATTTTTTCCGTGAAGGGATGGATGTTCGATTATTCACATCTCCCACAAAATTGGTTGCTTTTAATGAAGAAGTAGAGATTCTTGTTGATTATGATAACTATATTTACGAAACCCGTTATTTTGATCATGATCAATTTGTGTATTCAAATACAAGATATTTTCATGAAATCAGGGGATTTATTATTCCATTGTCTGATATTTCAATTATTGTAGATAAGTTGACAGAGCAAATTCCAATGTGGAAAACAGAAATAAAAAATTACGTAGAGTATTCTATTGTAGGAGAAGGAGGGGAACCGATTCTTTTTTATCAAAGTGAGGAGGAGTATGATCGTCCTAAGGGGCTTCAAGTTCAATATTTTGAACCGATTGAAAAACGATCGTTGGAATTAAGCATCTTTCCCAATCCGGCAGAACAAATCACAAATTTACGCTTTCCATTTTATTGGGATCAAGAGATTAAGATTGAAATCATTAATTTGATAGGATCAACTATAAAAACATATGATCATATTATTGCAAATCAGTATAAACTTGATGTTTCTGATTTAAAAAGTGGTACTTATATTGTGAGATGTACCCATGTAGGAGAAACCGTAAGTGGCAAATTAATTATTCCTTAATTTTTGAACTAATCGTACTCATTTAACTCATTTAATAAATTTATAACTATGAAAAAGATATCATTTTTACTTATTTGCATGATTTTTTCGTTTTCTTATGCACAAATTGATTCATTAACAACTCATGATTTTGTTTCGGTAGAAGAACGTCATTCAGATTATGAACCTCAAATTTTAAGTATCAACGCAGAATCTATTCAGATTCATGATCCAAATCAATATAGAAGGATTTATTTTCTTCATGGTTTGGGTGGAAGTGCCAGTTCCTGGCAAGCAGCTAGCGATGCTTGTTGGGATGCAACATTAAATATTCCGGACTTTCCGGCAAGAAGAGTGCTGGTTAGCAGACCGGAATATACCATGTCTACTTCAACAACATTGACAAGTGCTGCCTATGATGTAAGACAACAAATTCAAAATCAAGCTTTTATAGATAGTTATTTGTATCAACTTTCTCCGGATAGAGCTTTTATAATTGCTCATAGTCAAGGAGGTTTAGTAACACGCGCTCTAGTCCATTTTGACGTGACTACACCACCCAATAATAATCATGTAGGTAAAGGATATGGTGGTTTTGTGGCAATTTCATCACCACTGCAAGGTGCTCAAATATTAAATAATCGACATCAAATAGAACAACTTGCAGAAGAGGGATGTGTTAAATTAGCAAGAGGACCTTTTTTAGAAAATGATTTAGATATTTTGTCAAATTTATTTAATCTTGAAATCGAACCCAATTATATTTGTAACTTACTTTCTGATAATGTATTACCTGTATTTTTCTCAGATTACTATGAAAATATTACGAATGATTATAAAGTAGGATCTCCTGCTATTGAAGCTTTCAATCAAGACACTAGTGACATATCCTATTATAATATGCCGAAACTTGCTTTTACAGGGGTCGAGCCTCGAGAAAATTTGTTTTGGAGAACCTTTAATTGGCTGGTTAATGATCCGAACGATGCAGGTTATTTTGGAGCAAATGATGATTGGAATTTTTATTATACTGTGGGAAAACCACTTCATAACTGTTATTGTAATAGAGTAGTGCACTATAATAGTATGGTTTCATTATATCAAACAGCTTATGTTTTTTTATTTCCTATGCTAGACCCGGTGGGGCAAATGACTTTTATTGCAAAATTAAAAAGAATGATAGAAAAGAAACATGCATGGCTGGAAGGATTAAATTGGCTTAAAAACGTCAATAATAAGTGGGAAGCCATCATTGGAGCAAGAGCAACTACAATAGAAATAGACACTATTTTTTGGTGTAGGAAATGTATTACTCCTCCGCTTCTTACTTATAATATCCAAGATTGTTATAATCTAAGATGCAGGGAAATCCATCCGATAGAGGTGAATAATCTTGTTACTATATATAAGGAAAATGATGGGATTGTATTAAGGGAAAGTGCTGAGAACTTACCCTGTGCAACACATATGCCGGTGATAGGAAATCGGACATTATCGAATAATAATGCCGGTTCTTCCCATATGCAAGTCAGGAATGATGAAGGATTGAAACATTTTTTAAATCGTTTATTTAATGGAGAAATGGGCATGTTTTTTGAAACTACAACTCTTGAACCAAGTTCAAATTAATAAAAATATTTGTCAAAATTGATGCTGTATGAAAAAAAGTTTACTGATTTTATTGAGTGTTACTCTTGTTTATGGGTTATGGAGTTGCGAAGAGGAAATTTTCGAAGACCCTTTAACAACGAAGAAAAACATTGAGGTTGTTTGGAGAACGGTTGTTCATCCCGATTCATCAACCTACGAAACTCTTCGTTATTTTTTTTCAGATAATTATGTTGTTGTTGGAGTTCCTGCAGTTGACCCACATGAAGTTCCCAATGGGGTCATGGTTCTTGACAGAAAAACAGGAAAAATGAAATCTTCGTGGACGGATCATTGGGATTTGATCAGTTCACCACCGGGTTTATATTTATATGACTTATGGGTTGGTGGACCTATGAACGATTATATGGTTACTAATGATGGATTTAGATTATGTGGCTATTCTGTCAGTTCCGGAAATAAATTGTGGGATAAGCTGTATTCACCATTTTATGCGGGAAGAAGGATCAGTATAGTCGGAAATCATGCATATGTTCCGATAACTCCTGTGTCCCCACATAGTTTAACTTGGTTTAAATTATCCCGATTTGATTTAATTACGGGTCAAAAAGAGGATCTTTTTACTCTTGAGGCAGAATATGAAAATTATAAATTTTTTATTTCTCCACCTACAAGCTATGTAACAAATAACCAGGATGTTTTGTTGATAGGTCTGATTAACCATCTTAATTTTGACACATTTCATGGTATAGTATGGACCTATTGTTACAATCTTACTCAAAGAAAAATGGAATGGATTAGAAAGGATTTTACTGAAGATATTGAGCAGGCTTTGGTGATACCTACTGTGGTTCAAGACCGCATAGTAGTACATTTAATGAGGGGTGTAGCTTGTTTGGATTTAGAAACAGGAGCTACTCATTGGATTAAAGATAAAATTAGAATTTCTTTAAATTTGACCGATGTTTTGTGTGAAGATGGTCGTGTTTATTGTAAGACAGATGATGGAATTGTCTATTGTTGGGATCTATTAACCGGGACAGAATTATGGAAACAAGACAAGTATAAATTTCATTCTAATGAAAGGTCAAATTTTCAAATTTATCAAGATAAACTTCTTTTCAATGCATACTATGAAGGAAGGAATCATTTGATCTGTTTATCCACAAGTACCGGAAAAGTGTTGTGGATAGATGATGAAATATTGCGTAATCCTATGGGACGGATACTTATTGATAAGCAAAAAGGATATTTGTACGGAAGTGATTACCCCGACATATTTTGTATAGATTTAAATAAGTCTAATTAAAACAAAAAAGGGCTGGTAGATGATAACCAGCCCTTTTTCACATATTAAACAAATTTGTCTCCAAAATCAAACTTTACATCGGTTACATATTGTTTTATTTGTTGTTCACTTTCCTTTTTACAAATTAACAACACTTGGTCTGTATCAACAACGATGTAATCATCGAGTCCTTGAATAACAGCAACTTTTTCATTGGGTAAATTAATAACACAATTAGAGGTAGAATAAGTTTTAACCTTATTTCCAACAATTGCATTATTTTCTTTATCCTTGGTTCTTATTTGATGAAGTGCACCCCAAGTTCCTAAATCTGACCATCCAAATTCAGCAGAAAGTACATAAACATTTTTTGCTTTCTCCATAATTCCGTAGTCTATAGAGATATTTTTACAAATTTGATAGATCCTGGATATAAATTCTGTCTCACCCTCTCTGTTGTATAATCCTTCTCCTTGTTTAAAAAGGTGATCTACTTCTGGGAGATGAGTTTCAAAAGCATCTTGTATTGCATTGAGGGACCACATAAAGATCCCGGAATTCCATAAGAAATCACCACTTTCTAAAAATTGGATTGCAAATTCAAGAGACGGTTTTTCCGTAAATGTTTTCACAGGATAAATAGAAGTACTGGGGGAGTATTCCATATCTTCGTCGAATTGAATATATCCAAAACCGGTATTGGGGAAAGTAGGGTGAATACCGATGGTTAATAACCAATCATTTTGGGAAACTGCATTAAGTCCGGATATAATAGATTGTTGAAAAGCTTTTTCATCTAAAATAATATGGTCGGATGGGGCAACCACGATAACAGCATCTTTATTTTTTTCTCTAATCTTATAATTTGCGTACGCAATACAGGGTGCTGTATTTCGTCGTGCAGGTTCCAAGATCAGCTGCTCTTCTTTAATATTGGGAATCTGTTCAAGAACTAAATCTCTATATTGTGAGTTGGTGACGATATAGATATTTTCATGAAGACAAAACTGAGCAAAACGATCAAATGTCTTTTGAATTAATGTTTTACCATCTCCTAAAATATCTATAAATTGTTTTGGGGTTTCCATTCGACTCATGGGCCAAAAACGAACACCTATCCCTCCGGCCATGATAACACAGTAGTAGTTTTTATTTATCATAATCAATACATTTTGTTATATAACTTCATTCACTATCATATTATTTCAAAAAAAAGATTAATTTTCGTTAAGTTTTATAAAAATAAACAATAGGATTGTAAATGCCCAAAGTGAGGAACCTCCGTAACTGATAAAAGGTAAGGGAATTCCAATAATGGGAAGAAGTCCTATAGTCATTCCAATATTTATAAAAAAATGAAAGAAAATCACCCCGGCAATTCCATATCCATAACATCGGACAAATTGATTTCTATTTTTTTCTGACAGGATAATAATTCGTATAATCATCAAAGTATACAGAGAAATCACAATAAAACTTCCGACAAAGCCCCACTCTTCACCAATTGCACAAAAAATAAAATCTGTACTTTGTTCAGGAACATAATCCAGCTTCGTTTGAGTTCCATTGAGATAACCTTTTCCCCAAAAACCTCCGGAACCAATAGCTATTTTTGATTGGTTACTATTAAAGTCAGCACCAAGAGGATCTTTAACTTTCCCCAATAATGTGTCAATTCTCATTCTTTGGTGGTCCTGTAATATATGTTGGTATCCAATATTAGTGAACAGGACGAAAAGTATACCTACTGCGTACAATGCAACATCTCTTTTAATCAAGGTACTATTCTTTCTGTGAAGAAATAAGAATAAAGCTAATAGATTAGTAAGAATAACGATTGAATAAATTTCATTTTTATATAGCGTAAAGACAGTAATAGCAATAGCAAAGATACCGATTAATAAGATCCATCCAGTTAATCCTTCTCTATAAAAAAGTATGACAAAAGAGAGAAAAACGAGGGCTGATCCGGTATCTTTTTGGGCCAGTATAATTAATATTGGAATAAGAATGAAGAAAAATGCATTAACCCATAGGAATTTCTTTTCTTTGTTTGTTTTTCCTTCATTAAAAAACTTAGCTAAGGCTAGTGCCGTAGTGAATTTAGCAAATTCCGTTGGTTGTATACTGAAATCACCAATTTTGATCCAAGCAAGAGCTCCGTTAATTTCAGTTCCGACAAAAAACACTAAAACCATTAATAACAGGGAGGCAATATAGATGTGGGTAGAATAGTGGATCCATAATCGGGAGTCTATCAATAAAATAACCATAGCCAGAAGTATCGATGTCCCAATAAAGACTAACTGTTTGGTATATAAATTAGAGAATGAAAAAAAGGATTCATCTACAAATTGATTTTTAGAAGAAGAGTAAATAGTAAACCACCCCAAAGTTACTAATATGATATAGTACACAACAAGTTGCACATCAATCTTAAATGAGGTTTTGCTTCTTTGGTTCATTATTGAAAATCTATAATTCTTTTTTCTAAATCTTTTCGTTTTACTTCTCTATTAAGATAAAATTCGGTAATCAAACTTGCGATAGGGGCAGCCACGGTAGATCCAAATCCACCATTTTCAACTAATACGAATACGGCTATTTTAGGAGATTCTTTGGGTGCTATACTCACAAATACAGAGTGGTCTCTACCGTGAGGATTTTGAGCTGTTCCTGTTTTTCCGATAATTTGAATTCCATCAATTTTTGCTGAGCGGGCAGTTCCTCCAATAACAGCCATTTCCATTCCTTGAATAATAGCATCAAAGTATTCAGGTTTGATCCCTGTTTCATATCTTTTTTGAAATCTTGTATTTGGAGACTCTTTAGATCCGATTGCTTTAATAACGTGAGGTTTATAATAAAACCCTTTATTGGCAATAATAGCCATAAAGTTAGCCATTTGGAGTGGCGTTACAGAAGCTTCACCTTGTCCAATACCCATGGATACAACAGTATTTCCATTCCAAGCCTTGTTATACTTTTTATCAAAATAGGAAGTATCAGGGATAAATCCTTTTAATTCATAAGGGAGGTCGGAATCAAACTTAACTCCAAAACCTAATTGATTAACGTACTGTTCCCAAGAGGCATAAGCTTTTTGAATAGTAGGATATTTTGTACGATTTGATAAAATATTATAAAATGCCTTACAAAAATAGGTGTTACAAGATATTTGAATAGCACTATAAATATTAGTACTTCCAGCATGGTGACATTTAATAGTATGTGATCCCATTCTATATCCTCCCGGACAGGGATAAATTGATGTTGGTGTAACAATTCCTTCTTGTAAAGCAATTAATCCATTAGCAAGTTTAAAAGTAGAACCGGGGGGATAACGAGCCATTAATGCACGATTAAAAAGAGGGGAGTTAACTTCATCGGAAGATAAGATTCCATAATTTTTTGATCTTACGTTTCCAACCAAAAGATTAGGATCATAAGAGGGCATGGAGACAATACATAAGATTTCTCCACTTTCAGGTTCTATTGCCACAATACTCCCTCTTTTATTATGCATTAACTCTTCTCCATATTTTTGAAGTTCTAAGTCAAGTGTACTCCATAAAGAAACTCCTTGTATGGGCGTAACATCTTCAATACCACCTTTATAACTACCTCGTTCTCTATTATGAACATCAACTAAAACGACACGGATTCCCTTAGTGCCACGTAACTCATTTTCGTATGCCTTTTCAATTCCACTCAATCCAATATAATCACCCATTTGGTAGTAGGGATCTTTTTCAATCTGTTCCCGACTCACCTCACCAACATATCCTAAAATATGAGCAGCAATGGGGTGGGGATAGTGTCTTAAAGTACGATTTTGAACAAAAAAGCCCGGGAAACGATGCAATTTTTCTTGTAAATATCCATAATCCTCTTTTGACATCTGTTGTGCAACTAAGGAGGGTAACATTTTAGACCATTGCATCGCTTTTTCTATTCGCTTTACTAGTTCTTTTTTTTCGATATTCAAAACTCTGCAAAGTTCTACTGTATCAAAAGTACGTAATTCATTAGGAACTACCATTAGGTCGTAAGCCGCATCATTGTAAACTAGTAGAGAATCATTTCGATCATAGATAAGACCTCTGGCCGGGTGTTCGATAATTTTACGTAAAGCGTTACGGTCAGCAGATTGTCGGAAAGAATTATCAATTACTTGTAAATAAAAAAGACGAAATCCAAGCACTATAAAAGTGACAAAAACGATTCCAATGATGGTGTATTGTCTTTTTTGATATAATTGACTCATCTATTTGTTCCGTTTGGCTAACTCATTGGCATAATGAATTAAAAGCTCTTTTTTATCTGCCTCAACAGTTAGATCCTTTACATACTCTATTGCTTTGGCTATATAATACTCTATCACAGTTTCTGTATGTTGTAAAATGTTAAGTTGGTCAAAAATTGCTTTTACGGCATTAAACTTTATTGTATCATCTTCATCAGAACAACTAAACCATCTTATTAACTCCTCTTTTTGTTTTTCATTAGCTTTTTCAAGAGCCAGTAGATAAAGGTAGGTTTTTTTATTAGATCTAATGTCACCTCCAAGTTGTTTTCCAAATAACTGCTCATTGGCATACACATCGAAAAGATCATCTTTAAGTTGAAATGTAATCCCTAAATTAATACCGTATTGGTAAATTTTTTCTTGATCTATGGGAGAAGCATTAGAAATGAGCGCACCTGCTTTTAAACAACCGGCTAACAATACGGCAGTTTTTTTTCTAATCATTCCGATATATTGGTCAATAGTGACATAAGTGCTTGTTTCAAAATCAAGATCCAATTGTTGTCCTTCGCAAACTTCCAGTGAAGTTTTCCCAAGCAACTCAATGAGTTCTATTAAAACATCATGATTTACAGGTGTTTTAAGGAGTTCCAACATGGCCATATTAGCTAAAGCATCACCGGATAATATTGCAATATTGGCATTCCACTTCTTAAAAACACTCTCCTGTCCGCGTCTCATGGGTGCATTATCCATGATATCATCATGAATGAGGGTGAAATTGTGAAGCATTTCAAAAGCAGCAGCAGGGTGAATGGCAGCAGCTGTATCTCCTCCAAAAACAGTAGTACCCAATTGAACTAATTGAGGTCTGATTCTTTTTCCTCCCTGATTTAAAATATATTCAATAGGCTCGTATAAATTGTGAGGTGTCTTAGATTCTGTTAATGATTTAAAGTAATGTTCAATATGTTGCATAACAAATTTTTAAATTAACTGCAAAGATACAAAAAACGCACTACAATTATATGAAAGAAATATTGTATTTTTGGAAATTGAAATAGAATCAAGAAAATTGAGTAATAACAACTCTATTTAACAATTGTTTTAAAAACTATGTACAGAAAAGCGTTTTTTATTTTAGCTGCTTTTATTATGATTTTACCATGGATGAGTGCACAAACGGATGAGACTTACATCTGTATTCCTCTTTTAACAGATAAAACGGTAACTCAAATTGAGGTGGATATTCACGGAAAAATCTATGCTCTTGTGCAAAATCAATACTTGTATAAATTGAATACTCAAGGTGAAATCATAGCTCAATTTTCATATCCTGCTTACGGAAAAATCTCCTTTTTTTCTGTTAACAATCCGGAAAAAATTTTTTTGTTTTATAAAGATGCCGGTGTACTGTTACTTTTAAATGATCAATTGGTTGTTTTATCTCAACCGATTTTATTGTTCGATCTGGATTTTTTTAATATTACTTTGGCTACTTACGTTAATAATTCATTCTATCTTTTAGATCAACAGGATGAGAAGTTAATTGTTTTGGATCACTTTTTGAAGATAAAACAGCAGATTCAACTACCTCATGAAGCGCAAAATTGCAAAAAAATTGTTGCCAATCTCGACAACAGTGTGATATTATACGATGAACGGGAAGGATTCTTCTTTTATGACTCTTTTGGAAACTTTGAAAAAAAAATCGGATTAAAAGTTCCTCATGATTTTCAATTTTGGGGAGAGAGAGTTATTTTTCCGGAAAAATCTATTCTTAAAGAGTACTATTTTGACCGTTTAGAGTTTAAAGAAACAGAGTTGAATCGTGTATTTAATCCTGAAATACAGATAAATTCTTTGAGAATACACACACAATTTTTTGTTGTTGTCGACGTTCAAGGAAAATTGTATCTTTGCAGGTTGAATAGATAGTTAATCAAGAATCAAATCATTAATCACCATTTTTTATTATGAAAAGAATAATTCCTATAGTATCTGTCTTTTTATTAGCACTTTTTTTCACGGGTTGTGTGACCAAATCGAAGTATGTTGAGTTAGAAAATCGATACAAGTCAACAGCAATGGATTTGGAAAGTGTAACTGCAGAAAAAATTGACTTTGATAACAAGAGTCGTGAATTGGAAAGAGAAGTAGATGCATTATCCAAAGCTATAACACAACTTAGGTCAGATACCATGTCATTAACCAGAAAGTTAAACCAATCGGAAAGAGGTTTAGCTAAACTTAGGAATGATTATGATGATCTATTGAAAAGTTTTACCAATCTTAACTTCTCCAGTAGTGAAGAGGTGAAGAGTCTCATGCAGGGAATTGACAGTATTAAAGCAGAATTATCTTTAAGAGAGGCTCAGTTATCAGATAAAGAAAAGCGTCTCAATGACTTACAAGAGATTCTCAGACAGAAAGATGAGGAGGTTCAAGTTTTGAAAGATAAGGTATTGAATGCATTAAAAGGCTTTGTAGATCAAGGTTTGGATGTTACTGAAAGAAACGGGAAAGTGTATGTATCTATGGATGAAAAATTACTTTTTGCATCCGGAAGTTGGGTAGTAGGCACAGCAGGTGTGAATGCTTTAAAAGAATTATCAGCTGTTTTGGAAGCAGATTCTACAATCAATGTGCTCATTGAGGGGCATACAGACAATGTACCTTACAGAGGATCTGCTCAGGTGAAAGATAATTGGGATTTGAGCGTAATGCGGGCTACAGCGGTTCTCAAAGTGTTACTTCAGGGATCGACTATTGATCCAATTCGGGTTACTGCTGCCGGAAGAGGAGAATATTATCCGATTGTCGAAAATGATACTCCCGAATCAAGAGCCAAAAACAGACGTACAGAGATTATCCTGACACCTAAGTTGGATGAACTCTTTAAATTGATTGAAACCAATTAATTGAACATATCTTTTGATTTTTCTCAACGATTGCTTTTGTGGTATGATGAACACAAAAGAGATCTCCCGTGGCGTGGAGAAACCGATCCGTATAAAATATGGATCTCAGAGGTGATTTTACAACAAACGAGAGTAAACCAGGGGTGGGATTATTACCTGAAAATAGTTCAGCAATTTCCGACTGTTAAAGATTTGGCAGCCGCGCAATTAGAGGAGGTCCTCTATTTATGGCAAGGGTTAGGTTATTATTCCAGAGCGAGAAATTTACATACGGCTGCACAACAGATTATGAGCCGTTATGGAGGAGTTTTCCCGACAAATTATGATGAGGTGATTCAATTGAAGGGGATTGGAGAATATACCGCTGCAGCAATTTGTTCCATTGCATATAACCAACCTTATTTTGCTATTGATGGTAATGTGTTTAGAGTGATTTGTCGGATTTTTGGAATTTTGGAGGATATTCAATTGAGGAGTACTAAAACTAGGGTACATCAAATTGGAACCCGATTGATGAAAGATGTGGAACCGGCTCTTTTTACTCAGGCGATGATGGAGTTTGGAGCGATTCACTGTGTTCCTAAAAACCCTGACTGTGAAACCTGTCCTTTTCAAAGAGAGTGTTATGCCTATCAAGAAGAGCAAGTAAGTAGGCTCCCCCTCAAGATTAATAAAATAAAAATAAAAAATCGTTACTTTCATTACTTCATTTTTTCACATAATGACCAAATAGTGATAGAAAAAAGAGAAAATAATGATATTTGGAGTCATTTATATCAATTTCCGCTTTTTGAAACAAAAGGACGGAGTTCGAAAGGGATGCTTCAGTGGTTGGCACAATATGGAGTAGAGGATAAAAAACGAATCAAATTAATTGAAACGTGTGAACATAAATTAACGCACCAAAATCTTCATATTTCCTTTTATGATGTTGAACCGGTCCCTAAACAATTGTCTTCTAATCAGTTGCTGGTTTCGGTAGAAGAATTGACACAAAAACCATTTCCGGTTCCTATCCAACGATTTATCAATTCTCAGATTTTAAATCTACTGTAATTTTATTATCACTTTTCCTGATAAGGCTAGTTTTCAATTGAAATAATTGAGCTTATTTTGAAGTTGTTTTTTGCAACCTCAATAACTCTTAACTTAATTAGATTCGTTTCCTGTTCATTGACTTTATATGTAATGATAAAAAGAGAGTTATCTTGATCGTCCACATTAATACGTAATGACTTAAGCGATTCTTTTTGAGGATCTTGCGATTCCAGGAAGGGGTCTGCTTCAATTTCTTCAGTATTATACAAATATAACAACTCGTTGTACAGTTCGGTTGTACAATAATGGCTTTGCAAAGAATCTATTTTGGAGAAATCAGGAAGATCCTGACTTGCTGCAATAAAATATTCAGAATAAAAAGAATGAAGAAATTCAATTTTTTTAATATTCAGTGAATCGCTATTATTCTGTGAAAATAGCGAGTTACATAAAAATAGTAAAACTACAAACAGAATTTTTTGACCTTTCATTTTAAAAAGAGATTAGATCTTTGACACCGCAAAGTTACTCTTTTTTCAATATTGATGAGGTTTATTTAAAATTTTTTCACTCAAAAATAAGGCATTTCTATAAAAAGCTTGGAATCAGAAAAAAAGAGTAACTTTGCGGGTTGAACCTTAAGCTTACCTGAAAAGCTATATGGTGCATATTTCAATATGATAATAATGTAAAAGATAACGAGTATAAATCTTGATAATTAACGATTATGAGCGTAAAAGATTCTTGTACACAAAATGAAAAAGAGTATAAACTGATTAAAACCAATGCTCTTTTACTGCGGATGATTCGAAATTGGAAGTGGTTTTTGTTCTCAATAGGCGTGATGATTTTATTGGCTTTGGTCAGAATCTATTTATATACACCAACCTATTCTTATAAAACTTCGATTTTAATTAAAGATGAACGGAAAGCCAATACTTTTTTCTCAATTTCTGATCTTTTTGTAACTATGAGTGCTCCTAAGGCTAAAATCAATTACAAAAATGAGATTACGATGCTTAAATCTCCGATGATGTTGGAAGAAGTGGTGAGGAGATTATCTTTAGATCAACATTATTATGTTAAAGAGAAGGGATTAAAAAAAGTGGAACTCTATGAAAATAGTCCAATCCAAGTAAACTTAAATGGAGCTGTTTTAGAGCAAGAAAAGTGTGCTTTTGTTTTTCAACCACTTAATCAAGATAAGTTTCGATTAACACAATTTGAACTGCAAGGGAAAGAGATTCAAACAACTGTAGAGGGAACCTACGGAACACAACTTGAGACACCCTTTGGTTCTATTTCTATAAAAAAGACAGACCAATTTTCAGATTCTCCGATTAGAGAACAGATTTACTTTGTAAAAGATAAAATGAAGCTAGTAGTATCCCATTATTTTTCTCGTATAGAAGCGGATATGGATTCCAAAGAGGGGTCAGTTATTGATCTGACGATAGAAGATTCCTCACCTAAGCGCGCCATAGATTTTTTGAATACATTGGTGGATCTTTATGATGAAAAATTGATGGAGGATAATGTTTTAGATTTTGGTCAGACTTCACTTTTTATTGAGGAAAGAATGAAGGAGGTGGAATTGGAATTAGCTTTAATTGAGCAAATGAATAGTTCAAAATTCAAATCTTCGCAGCAGGAGGCTGAAAAGGTAGAAGAACTAAATCATCAGTTACAAATATTGGATTATTTGCAAGAGGGCTTGAAATCAGGAAGTTTAGAGAATCAACCTGATTCAGTTTGTGCCAAGATTAACCATGAGCAAATCCAAAATAAATTAAAACTTTACCGTGAAATAGAAACGCAAAGGGCTCAATTATTGGAACAACCTAAAGGAAATAGAAGAAAGATTCATGAATTGAATCAGACTCTAAATAGTTTAAAGCAGTCGATTCTTTTTTCAATCAATGGGTATGTTAAAACGATCAATTTTCAATTAACTCATATATTAAATTCAGATTCTAAAAATCTGACGGTAGAAAATCAGCAAAATATCACCTTTTCTGTGGCAAAACATAAGCAGTTCAAGGAGGATTTGTATCTGTTTTTACTACAAAAGAGGGAAGAGAATGAGCTAATGCAAACATTTACAACACAGAATATTAAGATTATTAGTATTCCAACCGGAAGTTCAATGCCGGTATATCCTAAAAAGAGTATGATCTTTTTTGTTGCGTTACTGTTGGGGTTTTTCATCCCTGCTTTGATTTTGCTTATTATTCACCAATTAGATCACAGGGTTTTATCAGCAGATCAACTTACTGTTGCCGGGGTATCGTTATTGGCTCAAATTCCACAAAGAAAAGTAGCTCGACGTAAAAGAGAAAAATTTTATCAGGAAGTGGTGGTAAATCGTTATCAAGATGATCCTGTGAATGAGTCATTTAGGGTTTTAAGAGCCACATTATTAGATCAATTAGCTCTTTTGGGATCTTCTCAGGTTGTTCTTGTTACTTCAATGGAACCTAAGGTAGGCAAATCGTGGGTTGCTTTGAACTTAGCTCAAAGCCTTTCCTTTGGCAATGCAAAAGTGTTGTTGGTTGATATGCATTTGAGAAATCCACAATTGACTATGCGCTATGCTCCTGAAAGTAAAGGAGTAGCAAATTATCTTGCCGGTGAAGTGACTGATTCTTCATCATTAGTTCAATCAGCAATTTTTGATTCAAAATTAGATTTTCTCAGTGCCGGATTTTCCGATATCAATTCTTCAGAATTGCTTTGGAGTCAATCACTAAAGCAACTGATTGAGAATTTAAGAAAAGAGTACGACTATATTGTGATTGAAGCACCGGAATTACTCACTTATGGTGATACCCGGTTGATACAAGAGGTGGTTGACTTCTCACTTTATGTGTTCAAGATTGGCGTTTCATCTCAAAAGAGAGTTTGTGCTATGGAAGATACACTATCTCCTTCAAGTATTTTGGAACAGGGTATGGTTATCCTTGAAGAATGTGGCTCTAAAAAATTAAAAAACAAAACAAATAAATAATTTTCTCGCTGATCATATTATGAAAATAGGAATCGTTAAAGAAACAAAGAATCCGGTAGATCATAGAGCTCCTTTGGATCCGAAACAGATAGTAGAACTTCAAAAGAAATATCCTACTCTTCAATTTGCAGTACAAAAGAGTGATGTGCGTGCTTATCATGATGAAGAGTATGCTCAGTTGGGGATTGAGGTTAAGGAGGATATGAGCGATTGTGATTTTCTTATGGGGATCAAAGAGGTAGCGTTGGATCACTTACTGCCCAATAAGCATTATCTGTTTTTTGGACATATTGCCAAAATGCAACCCTACAATCGTCCTTTGATTAAAAAAATGATAGAACAAAAGATCACTTTCAGTGATTATGAATATTTGGTAGATGAGTCCGGAGTGCGGGTTTCTGCATTTGGCTGGTGGGCAGGAGTTGTAGGGGTTTACAACACACTAAGAGGATTTGGAATCAAAACAGGAGCATTTACTTATCCGAAACCGGATAGAAAGTTTACTTTAAATCGTTTATTGAGCATTGTTAAGCAGGATCAAAACTATGGAGCGAGAATTATCATTACCGGTGCAGGGAGAGTATCTCAGGGAGCGCAGTATGTATTGAAAAGAGCCGGTTATCAGGAGGTAAGCAATGATCAATTCTTGAATATGCCTCAAACGAATCAAAACATTTTTACTGTTGCCGATATTGATGTTTTATTAAAACATAAAGAGAACCCTGCAAAACCTTTTGATTTAGGATATTATGTTAAGCATAAGGATGAATTCAGGAGTGATTTTTACAAATTTGCGCAAGTGGCAAATATTTTTATTTCTTGTCATTTTTGGGGCATGGGGGATCCGGTCTATCTTTCAAAAGAGGAGTTGGCACGTGAGGATTTAAAAATCACCTTCATCGGGGATGTTACCTGCGACATTATGGGCAGTATCCATTCTACTCTCAGAGCTTCTACTCATGATGAACCATACTATGATTACAATCCAATGAACGCCGCTGAGGAGCCCGCATTTTCCAATCCACGTAATATTACCATGATGGCCGTGGATACGCTTCCGGATGCTTTGGCGATGGACACATCTACCTATTTTGGGGAGACCCTGACGGAGCATCTGTTTCCTTTGTTGGTGAAAGAACATTATGAGCAGGAACCGATGATTGAAAGAGCAACCATCCTCAGTAAAGGGGAGTTAACTCCTCGTTTTTCTTATCTAAAAGAGTACGCAGAAACAGATGGGTAAAAGCTTGAAACAACATACCATTGCAGGGATGGTCTGGAGTAGTATCGGGAAGTTTGGTACACTCGGCATCTCTTTTCTATCCAATATCATTTTGGCACGTATCTTGATGCCGGAAGATTTTGGGATGATCGGTATGTTGTATATTTTTCTTGCGATTTCTCAAACTTTTATTAATGGGGGGTTAGGGACAGCTTTAGTGCAGCGCAAAGAACCGACTCATGTAGATTATTCAACCGTCTTTTATTGGAATCTTACCTTTGCGATTTTTTTCGTTATTATTCTCCATTTTACGTCACCACTGATTGCTCAGTTTTATCGGATGGCGGAATTAAAAAACATTTTGCGGGTTCAAAGTATTATTCTGATAATCAACTCTTTTTCTCTTGTACCTGCAACTTATTTACAAAAAAATCTACGATTTAAAGAACTCTCTGTTCGGAATATTATTGCCGCTTTAATCGGGATGATTGCCGCAGTATCAATGGCGTACACCGGTTTTGGAGTGTGGAGTTTGGTTTACTCTAACTTATTGGCAGGAGTTGCCAGTGTGATTTTATTGTGGAGAATGAGCTCCTGGAGACCAACCTGGGAGTTTAGTTTTGAATCTTTGAAAAGCCTTTTTAGTTTTGGGGGATTGATTCTACTCTCCGCATTAGTGGAAACAATCTATGTGAATATTCAGGGATTGATCATAGGGAAAGCGTTTTCAGCAACTAAATTGGGGTATTATACACAAGCCAAGAAGTTGGAAGAGGTTCCTTCGGCCAGTCTTTCGGCAATTGTGAATGAAGTTTCATTTCCAGTTTTTTCAAAATTGCAGGATGACAGACAAATCCTTAAAAGAGGAGTTCAAAAAAGTATCAAATCGGTAGTATATCTCAACTTTCCTCTAATGGTATTGCTGATTGTTATTGCTCATCCACTCTTTATTTTGCTTTATACCGCCAAGTGGGAGACTTCTGTTCCCTACTTCCAGATTCTCTGTTTGGGCTCCATGCTTTATACGTTGAATACAGTGAATACCAATGTGATAAAATCATTAGGAAAAGGGAATATTTACTTTATTTTGCAGTTTTCAAAACGATTGATTGGGGTGGTTTGTATCTTATTGAGCGTTCGTTTTGGAATAGAAGCGATGTTGTGGACTATCATGGCAATGCAATATATTTTCTTCTTTATCAATGCGGTAGTGAATGGAAAGTTGATCAATTATGGTTTATGGGCACAGATAAAGGATGTGATAGGAAGCTACTTTTTGGCCGCTGTAGCGGGAGTGGTTTCCTATTTCGCGTTGCATGGTACTCCCCTTAATGAATATCTCATTATGATCATGCAAATCATTTTATTTGCTCTGATTTACTTTGGAGCCAGCGCTTTACTCAAAATGGAAGGGTTCCTGACTTATAAAGAAATCATAATAAATGTTGTGCGATCGAAATTTAAAAAGTTTAATAAACATGGAAATACGTTGGATTGAAAAACTCAAAAAGCTCAAATTCAGGCACAGTTTGGTTTCAGAAATTCATAGAAAATATCTGAAATTAAAGATTAGACGTCCGCTGACCAGAAAGCAAAAAAAAGAGATTAGAGCCTATTTTAAACCATGGGTAAAAGGACGAATTCCGTTGATTTGGCACAAGTTTATGTACTCCAGAACAGCACAATATCATGTCAACTATATTCCGTTGTTTGTGTATCGTTCAGAGATGATTGGGAGAATGAATCATTTCCCTTTTATGGACGCTTACGCAGATAAGAATTTTTTTCCGATACTTTTTCCGGATATAAATCAACCCAGGATCATTATTCAAAACATTCGGGGATACTATTATAGTGATAATCAGCCAATTACAAAAGAGAAAGCGGTTGAACTTTGTTCCAATTTGAGTAATGCAATCATCAAACCGGCACATACGACAAGAGGGATTGGAGTTCGAAAACTGATTACAAATCAAGGAGTTAGCAATATCGATGGGAAAAGCGTTGAAGAGGTTTTGGATTCTTACGGAATGAACTTTTTAGTGCAAGAATTTGTGGATCAACACCCTGATATGAGCAAATTAAATCCGAGTTCAGTCAACACCATTCGACTATTGACTTACCGTAGTGGAATGGAGATTATTCTGCTGTATGGAGTGATTCGTATTGGCAAGAAGGATGCCGTGATTGACAATGAGAGTGCGGGTGGAATCAGTGCCAAGATCAATGATGATGGAACTTTAGCGCAGTATGCGTATGGCGCGCCCGGTGATGATCAAGTGGAGGTGAGTGATGGGGGTGTAACTTTGAAAGGGTATCCGATTCCATCTTATAATAAAGTAGTGGAAACTGCCAAAAAGATGCACTTTAGATTGCCCTATTTTGATATTGTTGCCTGGGATTTTGCAGTGGACAGACAAGGAGAACCGCTCTGTATTGAGTGGAATGCCAATCCGGATTTAAGTCAAACTGCGGGTGGACCCGCTTTTGGAGAATATACGGAACGGGTTTTCAATGAAACCTATAAAAAAGTTAATTCACGCAAAAAATATTGGTAAAAATGTCCATAAGAACTAAAATATTACCCTTTTTGTTTGATATTTCACCCAAATTGAGTGTGCAGGTGAAGTTTTTATCTCTTTACCGCTATTACCGCAAATGTTTATCTTTCAAAAACCCGATTTTATTGGATGAAAAAATTCAATGGTTAAAGTTTAACACCTACAATAACAACAGTTTGGTTACATTATGTGCCGATAAATATCGTGTCAGAGAGTATCTTATTCATCTCGGATTGGAGGAGATTTTGAATGAGTTGTACGGATCTTATGATCAGCCGGAAGAGATAGATTGGGAAAAGTTACCTCAACAGTTTGTGCTCAAATGGAATTTTGGGAAAGGACACAATTTGATTTGCTCTGATAAATCGGCATCACAGATTCCTGAAACCATGCAACTCCTGAGAGACTGGAGAAAAACCCACAACCATTTCTATAAACATTATGCGGAGTTACATTATCGAGGAATTCAACCCAAATTGATCTGTGAAAAGTATATAGAAACTGAAGATGGAACCCTTCCTGTTGACTATAAAGTGTACTGTTTTAATGGGGAAGCACGTTTTGTTTTGGTATGCGGTAATCGTGCTTCAGGGAAACCCTCTTTTTATTTTGTGGATGAAAAATGGGAGTTACAGCGCCTCAACAGGAGTGGGAAAGAGGCTCCCGAGGGGTTTCAGGTTCCGAAACCGGAAGGATATAAACAACTGTTTGAGTATGCGAATCGGCTGGCAAAACCATTCCCTTTTGTGCGGGTAGATCTCTATCTGGAAAAAGGAAAAGTAATTTTTGGAGAACTAACTTTCACTCCTGCGGGCGGATTTGATCCCAACAGGCTGTACAAAACCAACGTTTTATTCGGATCGATGGTTGACCTGGATTATGGTAAAAACTGTCGCACACTTGAAGAAGTAGAAAAAATATAAGCTATGAATCAATCACGGAAACAGCAAATATCGATGATTCTTTTATGGGGTTTGGTTTTTCTAATCCCCTTCTCTTATCATCCTTTTGTTTTTTCGATTTCAAAAAAATGGGGGGTGCTGGACGGTTCTGTATTGTCTCCTGTGATCATTATTTTGTTTCTGCTTCTTTTTCTCCTCTCCGCCAATGATAAAAGATTATTTCAGGTCAAAGAGTTAGTGATTCCGCTGGGAGCTATTGTGTTGTATGGGATCACCCTTTCCATATCGTTTTTCTTTGGATTTGATTTGCCGGTTTTGAGAGAGATAAGAACGTTGATGATTCCTTGGATGGCGATGCTGGTAGGCTATCAACTCCGGCTTTCAATGAAACAATTCAGAATGTTGCTCTATTTTTTTGTAGGAGTTGTATTATGGGTTGCTTTAACTCAAATAGCAACCAATATAGGGGGTTTTGTAATTTTAGAAAGGTATGTGACGGAAAATAAAAATGCACTTGGTGTTGTGATGGCAACTGCTGCTGCGATTGCATTGGTTTTGGGTTTGGAACCGGAACGACCTTGGTGGATCTCTATCCTCTTTCTCTTCCTTTCTTTTTTGTTGATCGTCTCCTTGCTCACTATCCGCGCCCGCGCTGCAGCGCTAATTTTTGCGATGGTTGCGCTCTATATTTTCTTCAAAAAGTTCAAATCTAAGCATATTTTTTTGGTTTTAATCGGTTTTTTTGTAGTTGTGGTATTATCTTATCTGTTTCTCCCTTCAGGGATTAAGCAATTTATCTATGATAGTTTTTTGTTAAACAAGGAGCAGGATATCATGACGGACAGAATGGTTAGAAATAAGGGGGCAATTCAATTTATTATAGATCATCCTTTTTTTGGGAATCAGCGACATCATCCGGTGGATTTTGGTTATATTCACAACTATCCGCTACTCAAGTGGTACAATTACGGATTTGTCGGGGCTTTCTTTGTGCTTTTCCTTTACCTCTACCTGCTCTGGCTGGCGGTAAAAAACAGTCTTACCACTCCGTTATCCAAGATTACCCAAATGGGATTTCTTTTGCTGTTGATTCCTTACGGAATATCAATGGCGGAACCGAGTCTGCCGTTTGGACCGGGTACTGTAACCACCTTTAACTTTATCCTGTTCGGATTGGCAATACGGGAAAAGAGTAGAAAAAATTAATATAGTACTTTTTTATTCCTTTAAACCCACTTTATTTCACAAATATTGCGTTGCAACATTCACTCTGATCAACCGGAGCGATGAGAAACTTTTTACCATTCTTTAAAACCACAGGTTTATTTTCAGAACCGTTATTGAATGACCCGGCAATATAAATATCACCATTGTGAACAAAAATGTCCTTGGGGTTGCAACCATCAATACTGGATAATTCACCATTTTTCCAAAGGAATCCATGATTTCTACCTGTTCCGGCACCATCAAACCAACTTTCTATAGTAACATAAGGCTCATCGTTCACAATAGCTATGCCCGTAGCTCTTGAAGAAAGTCCAGTACCAACATTGATAAAATGAATAGCGGCCCCATTAATCCATATTAAAGATTCGGATTTCCATATACCATCCTTTCTATATGTAAATTCACCCACAATATATAAGTTCCCGTTATAAAAACAGATATCTTCAGCAGTAGCATCAAAATCTGCTAGTTTTTTGAATGTGCCATTTTTCCAATAGGCAGCTCTGTTTTCGTTCCGTGTAGTGCCACAGACGTGAATGTCAGTACCTTCCACCCAAATAGCTCGGGCTTCATAAAAACCTCCCATATTGGGGTTACTAGGTAGTTTGGTCATAACCCCGTCAACCCAATATGCAGCATTCTGGCCAGAACTGCCTGCCGCATATATTTTACCATCAACTGCTTTTAAGTCATAAACATTGCCGATTTCGTCAGATAAAACTTGTGGTATACCATTTTTCCATACTACAGGACGGTTATTTGCATTGGTTCCACCTACATAAATATCAGAGCCATCTACACATACAGCTTTTGCCGCATAGGCATTTCTATCTAAGATTTGTATGATACCACCATTTGTCCAAAGTACGGCAGGACCACTATGTTGTATAGGGCCACCCGCCGCATAAACGTGGACAACAGCATTTGGATTATCAGGGATATTTGGATCCGGATCCGGTTCTGTACAAGAAACAGCAAAGAAAATGACCGTCAATGCGATTCCTAAAATGAAGAAGAGATGCTTTTTCATAATGATGATCTTTTAATTTATTAAAATAAAAAATAGAAACCCCAACACTAAAGATACTGCAAATATATATATTTTTCTATACTATCAGATGGTAAAAAACGAATAACAGAAAATTAGTCCATTAGAGTTCCGAAAATAATTTGTAATTTTGTAAATTGTACCAATCTATAATATCTGAACTTATGGAAAGTTTGAAGGTGATATATAAAACCGAGATGGAGGTTTATGGCTATGATGTTGATTTTCAATGTCAAATGAATGTTTACCGATTGATAGAATTGCTTCATGATGCTGCCGGAGTACATGCAACAAAACTCAATTGTGGCTGGAAGCATCTGCATGAAGAGGGGCTTTTCTGGGCTTTATCCAAATTTCATATTGTGATGCATCGCTACCCGAAATGGGGTGAGAAGATAACGATTTATACCTGGCCTAAACAAAAGGAGAATCTGATCTTTTTGAGAGATTATGAAGTGTACTCTCAAGAGGGTGAACTCCTTGCTTCCGCTCTTTCGGAATGGATGATTGTGAACTATAAAGTGAACCGCATTATGCGCATGGATCAGGTGCAAATCTTGGTTGATTTTCCCGAACAGCGGGATGCATTGCCATATCGCGTGGCGAAACTGCCAAGGGTTCCGTTTCCCGAAAATCCAACGTTTCAACGGGTGCATATTTCCGATCTGGATATGAATCATCACGTGAATAATGTGAACTATATCCGCTGGATTATTGACCGTTTCCCATACTCTTTCTATCAGGAAAACAAGTTGAAACAGCTGACGATCAACTACTCTTTTCAGTTGAAAGCAGATCAGTTGTACACCTTTGGCGAAACCGAGGAGGTACCATTGAACTTCAATACAACCATCTATAACGAGGAGCAGAAGGAAGTTGCCAAAGTAGCTACAGTTTGGGTTCCGGAGTCACAATTTTAATTGCACAACGATGAATAAAGTTCCCCACTTTTTTTTCTTTTTTCAAATAATAATAATAATAATAATCAGCTCTTGCAGTACAAAAGAGGAACAGCCGTTCACATACGAGCAGATACCGCTTACGTCTGAGTTTGTTTCGTGGAGTTTTCAATATAAGGACAAAAATTATTCGGCGGAGGTGCCGGGTGTGATTCATACGGATTTAATGCGGCACCGTTTGATTGAGGATCCTTTTTATCGGAATAATGAGCAGAAAGTACAGTGGGTTTCTGATAAGGAGTGGGTTTATACGACCCAATTTCATGTCGGCGATTTGAAAAAATTTGAGCATCGCAGGTTGGTTTTTGAGGGACTTGATACCTATGCGGAGGTCTATTTGAATGGCGTTTTGTTGGAGTCGGAAGAGGGTAAAACGATGACTAACAATATGTTCAGAGCGTGGCGTTTTCCTCTCGATACAGTGCTGAGAGATTCTAATAATGTGCTGAAAATCAAGTTCTTACCTTCTGTTCCATTTGAACAAAAAGCGGCGAAAAAGTTGCCTTATACCTTACCGGATGAGCGTGTTTTTTCTCGTAAAGCGCCTTATCAGTCGGGTTGGGATTGGGGTCCGCGGTTGATTACTGCCGGAATCTGGAAAAAGGTTTATATCGAGCAGTGGAACCATTTTTTGATTGAGGATCTGCATCTGCAACAGCAGGCGTTGAACAAACAGAAAGCGGTTCTTCAGGTGAACACGACTGTTTATGCTTCTCAAAATGAGTCAGTTAAGGTCTCTTTTTATTTGGATAATAAAAAAATGGGGGGACTAGAGTATCGCTTAAAGCCCGGGCAAAACAAGATTAGCAAAAAATTGAGTGTTCGGAAGCCCGAGATGTGGTGGCCCGCCGGAATGGGTAGTCAGAAATTGTATCAGGTTAGGGTCGTTGTGGAAGGTGCGCGTGACGTAAGCGAAAAAACAGCCCAATGGGGTTTCAGAACTGTCGAGTTGCGCCAGAAAAAGGATGAGGTGGGAGAGTCGTTTGAGTTTATTGTCAACGGAATTCCTACTTTTATGAAGGGAGCCAACTGGATTCCTCTACATAGTTTTCCTGTTGAAGGAAAGCATGATGCACGTTACCGCGACCTGTTGCAAGCTGCTAAAAAAGGGAACATGAATATGATTCGCGTTTGGGGCGGTGGCATTTATGAAAATGAGATTTTCTATGAATTGTGTGATCAGCTGGGACTTTTAGTGTGGCAGGATTTTATGTTTGCCTGTGCACTCTATCCCGGAGATGAGGAGTTTTTGCACAATGTAACAGATGAAGCGGTGTATCAGATTCGTCGGTTGAGAAATCACCCTTCCATTGCGTTGTGGTGTGGCAATAATGAGGTCAAAAATGGTTGGGATGATTGGGGTTGGAAAGATAATTATACCACCAAGCAGCAGAAAGAACTCGATTACAATATGAAAAACCTCTTCAATAAGTTGCTTTCCGATTTGGTTGCCGAACATGATAAAAGACCCTACCACCCTTCTTCTCCGGAGTGGGGTTGGGGACATCCGGAGTCTTTTACGGAAGGAGATGCGCACTATTGGGGAGTATGGTGGGGCGAGGAGCCTTTTGAAGTTTGGGGAGAAAAAACAGGACGATTTATGTCGGAGTACGGATTCCAGTCCTATCCTGCGATGGAGTCGATTGTTCAGTTTACAGCTCCCGAAGATCGTGATTTGAACAGCATAGTGATGAAAAACCACCAGAAACATGGTCGCGGAGTGCAAATCATCAAAAAAGCGATGCAGCAGTACGCTTATATTCCCGCCACTCTGGAGGATTTTGTGTATGTCAGTCAGTTGGTTCAAGCGTACGGAATTGGTGAAGCAATCGAGAAACATCGGTTGAAACGACCTCATTGCATGGGGACGCTTTACTGGCAACTCAACGATTGCTGGCCGGTGGCATCCTGGAGTAGTATCGATTATTATGGTAATCGGAAAGCGCTACACTATCGGGTGGAAGATCGCTTTAAACCGACCATTGTTGCGAGCGAACAGGTTGAAATGGACCATTATCAAATCTATATTGTTACCGATAAATTAAAAGATGTTGAGGGTGAATTGATTGTTGAGGAGTTTACTTATGGTGGGGACACGCTTTATCGTCAGGTAACGCCCGTAACAGCCAAAGCCAACAAATCGACCCTGGCGCTGGATTATCAACAAGGAGCGGAAGTTGCTCAGTCTGAATGGTTAAAGCTCACTTTCATAGACAAAAAAGGGAAACTGATCGATCAGGAGATCATCATCTATGACATGACGGAGATGGTACCTAAATCCCTTCAGTTTCAATATGAAGTAAAGAAAACGGAGAAACATTACGAGATCACCTTCACCACAGATCAACTAACCCGGGGTGTTATGCTCTCAACCTCTCCATCCGTTCCAGGAAGCTACTCAGACAACTACTTTGATCTCCTACCTAATGAACCCAAAACCATAATTTTCACTCCCTCCAAAAAACAACAAGAAGAGGTGCGATTTGAGGTAAAAACGCTATGGCAATAACCGATATCAATTACGAATTACAAGAAGGCGGAAGGCGGAGGGCGGAAGGCGGAATGAAAAAAAGTCGGAAGTCGGAAGTTTTTTGAAAGACAAAGGTATAATTTCCGGTAACATTGAATTTTGCCAAGCAAACCCCTTAGGGGTGGTATTATTGTAAAATAAAAATGAGAGGTGGATTTTTTATTTTATCGTAAAATTTTAATTGAGTGGCTGATTTCCGCACTTTTAGACCTCCCCCTGGGGGCTGTCTCATAACAAGGCGCCCCTTTTTCATTATTATGCGGCATACGCCATTTTTTCTCTATCCAACTTCTCAACTTTGCAATATGATAGAAAAAATTCCATACACACTTTTAGTGAGACTATCTCAACTCTGGTG
>JAKPTX010000057.1 GCA_029570835.1 Bacteroidota bacterium | reverse complement strand
ATTTCTAACCCTAACCCTAACCTTGGATGGGAGAAGAAGTATGAGTTCAATGCAGGTATCGATTTTGCCATGTTGAACAGCAGATTGAACGGTGCTTTGGAATACTACTATCGAACTAGTACAGATTTGATTTTTACCTATTATGTACCATCACCCCCAAATATCGTGGAATCATTAACTGCAAATGTTGGGCAAATAAGTAATCAGGGAGTGGAATTAACACTCAATGCAATTCCAATAAAATCGTCTGATTTCGAATGGACTGCTACTTTAACAGCAAGTAAAAACATCAACAAACTAAATAAATTTTCCGGTTCTGATATTTATACCAAGTATATGGATGTTGGTTGGATTGGGGGTGCCCTGCCTCAATATTCACAACGAATGGAAGAGGGAAAGAGTTTGGGTAATTTCTACGGTTTAAAGTGGATTGGATTAGATGAGAATGGACACGATAAATTCGGCAACCCAAACCCGGTTGGTTTTCCCATGCCTACAGTTATTGGGAATGCCTATCCTTTTTGTTCTTTAGGGTTTAGTAATACATTCACCTATAAAGATTGGTCGTTGAATATGGTTTTACGGTCTAATATTGGTGGACGTGTTCTAAACCTGTACCGGGCATACTATGAGAACTGGCAAACCATTGGTTCACGGAATATTGTTCATACCCAACTTGAGAACCCTGAGTTCACAGGTAGCGCAATTTACTCATCAAAATATGTTGAAGACGCAACCTTCATAAAGTTAGACAATGTCTCGATTAGTTACAAGTTGAATATAAAAGTTAAATACGTTTCTGCCATACGCATTTCATTTACAGCGCAGAACGTATTTTGCCTGACTAAATACAAAGGGCTTGATCCTGAAGTTAATCTCAGTGGTCTAGAGCCAGGGATTGAGCGTTTATCTTATTATCCAAGGACAACAAGTCTTACCCTTGGAATAAATGTAACTTTTTAAACTATTAATAAAAAAAGAAAGAGATGAATAAGAAATTCGCGATAGCAAGTTTAGCACTGGTATTAATCGGATCATTTTCATGTACAAATCTTGATGAACAAGTATATTCCGAGATTCCAATTGATAAGTTTTTTAAAAACGAAGAGGAAATTCTGATGAATGCTGGTCGCGCATATACGAAACTACAAAGTTATCCTGAAGAGTTTAGCTTATGGACTCTTGATGAGTTAGCATCAGATGAA
The DNA here is from genome assembly GCA_029570835.1 of Bacteroidota bacterium. GTDB lineage: Bacteria > Bacteroidota > Bacteroidia > Bacteroidales > WCHB1-69 > UBA5429. The sequence continues at coordinate 16,445 of JAKPTX010000057.1, read as the reverse complement.
ATGGTTGCTCCAGGTCGTGATGATGGGTGGGTTTGGGATAATGGAAGATGGGATCAGATCCATAAGCATAGTGTAAGCCCAAACAATAAAATCCTAACCCAAGCATGGGAATTTGTTTTTAAAGACGGGATAAGTTCTTGTAATCAGGTAATCTATTTAACAGAGATATCCCCAGTTGAGTTTGAAGGAAAAGATAAGATACTAGCTGAGTTGAAAATACTGCGTGCATTATTTTACTACTGGGGTATAGACAACTGGGGAAATATACCTTTTTCGATAGATTTTACAGATAAAGATCTACCCCCTCAAAAAGACCGTCAGTTTGTTTATAATTATTTAATAGAGGAGATCATCTCGAATATCAATAAGCTAGAAGGTGTGCCTACACCTATGAATTATGGACGGGTGACCAAGAGCATGGCATACTCCTTGCTTGCCAAAATATACTTGAATGCTCAGGAATGGATTGGTGTACCAAAGTGGCAGGAAGCTGTTAATGCTTGCGATAGTGTTATCAAACTAAACGCATATCAAATTGAGGACGATTACTTTACTAACTTCAAGGTTTATAATGAAGGCTCAAAGGAAAATATTTTTGTAATTCCAATGCACTCAATTTACACCAAGGATAATTTTTACTGGTATACTCTTACATTAAATGATGCAAGCAGAGCGACATTTGATTTTATTGGTGCAATGTGGGATGAGTTCGTTATTGAACCTGGATTTCTAGACAAGTTTGATAACAACGACATACGAAAAAATGCGTTTCTTTTTGGTCAGCAAAAAGATAAAAATGGCAATAATATAGTAATTGACGGTGAGTCATTTATATATACAACAACCATTGATAATTATATGGCTCGTAAAAAATGGGAAGGTGCAAGAATCGCAAAATATGAGTATCAACCCAATTTGGAGTACTATGTTAATGATATGGAGAATGATTTTGTAATATTCAGGTATGCTGATGTTTTATATACAAAACTTGAAGCACTTTATAGACTTGGCAGAGCAGGAGAGATGATTAGTGATCCACAACTTCAAAAAATCAGAACAAGAGCTGGTTTAACACCTTATGCTCTTGGGGATATCACAAATACAGAACTTTTGAATGAACTTGCCAGAGAATTTGCTGTTGAAGGACATCGTAGGCAAGATATGATCAGATTTGGTGTATGGGGAAATCCTTGGTGGAACAAACCAGCCTCTTCACCTGATATGAAACTTTTTCCAATACCAACAACTGTTTTAAATGCTAATCCTAATTTAACTCAAAATCCAGGTTATTGATATGCATAAGAGACTTTTAACCATATTATTGATAATAGTTTTTTCAATCCTTGAAATTGTGCCTACAAATGCACAAAAAGGAAAGGTTTTAAAGATCAAACTTAGCGATTTGAAAGATAAAATTGCTGCCGCATGGATTGGCGAAATGGTTGGAAATATGTATGGATTGCCACACGAGAATAAGTATATTCTTTCGCCAGGTTTGGAGAAGTGGCCCTATGGTTATAGTAAAAGTCTTGATAAACTAAAAAAGTATGATGGTGCATTTTCCGATGATGATACAGATGTCGAATATATGTATCTGCTATCAATGGAAAAGTATGGCAGTGAGCCAACTTACGAGCAGCTTCGAGATGATTGGTTATATCACATAAGAGATCGTGTTTGGTTAGCAAATAGGGGTGCTTTGGGTTTGATGCATTTTGGATTTACTCCACCGTACACTGGAAATAAAGAGATTAATCCTCATTGGTATCAGATCGATCCGCAGTTAATAAATGAAATATGGGCTTATACTGCACCGGGAATGGTAAAATATGCTGCTGCAAAATCTGAATGGGCAGGGCGAATTACCAGCGATGATTGGGGTATAGAACCAACAATACATTATGGTGCAATGTATGCTGCTGCATTTTTTGAGAATGATATCAGGAAACTTATTGAGATTGGATTAAAGGAATTACCTCAACAAGGTAGATATGCACAAACCGTGAGAGACATGATAGCCCTTCACGATAAATACCCAAATAGTTGGCAAGATGCTAGGGCTGAGATGGCAAAAAAATACTACATCGATGAGCCTGATATGACAAAAACCATCTGGAATGCTAATCTTAATGGCGCTTGCGCCATTCTTGCTATGCTTTATGGTAATGGTGATTTTCAGCGAACATTGGATTTGTCATGTGCTATGGGCTTTGATGCCGATAATCAGGCTGCAACGGTTGCAGGACTAATGGGTGTGATTTATGGTATGAAAGGGATTCCAAGTAAATTATACCTTCCTATTGAGGGCTGGAAAGTTCCATTCAACGATAGATATATTAATATCACAAGATACGATCTACCCGATGCAAGCATCAAAGATATCATCGATCGAACAGTTAAACAATGCATCAAACTTGTTGAATCTAAAGGAGGTAAATTATCTGGTGAAAAAGGTAAAGAAGTACTTTCAATAAATTCGGGTGCACTTTATAACCCACCCATAGAATTTAGTATTGGACCAGCTCCTAGAATGGAAATTGGGAAAGTTGTTGATTACTATTTTTCTACACCCAATAATAGAAATTATACATGGCAGATGGTTTCAGGAACATTACCTGAAGGGTTAACCTTTGATAAAGGTCATTTGTTAGGTACTCCAAATAAACCAGGATATTATTCAGTTACATTACAAATTGATAACGGAATTACTTCCATTAAACATGACTTTCAATTACTTGTACGAAATACAAATATTGCTCTAAAAGCAGATTCAATCCTTGCGAATGTTAGAACATTAAATGAAGCAGTTTTAGATTCATGCTGGTATACTTTTGGTAAATCATTGTATGCTAAAAATGTGAATGTGATAAATGATGGTAAAATTTATGGTCCAGGATCAGTTTTTTATAGCATTGCTGCAAAAGCAAAAATACACAAGGTTGATTATTATGGTTATTTGTGGAAAGAAGATCAAAATATTGAAATGATTGCTTTTCATACTGGAGGTATGGAGGAGTTTGGTGGTTGGTTTACTTCGTTAAATGTTCAGTACCAGGATTCAAATGGCAAATGGAAACCAGTCGAAAAGATAAATATCCAACCTTCATTACCTGAAACAGATGTTGTTTTCTACCAGCCACATTTTGTTGAGTATGTAATAACATTTGATCCCGTAAAAACGAAAGCCATAAGGATTATTGGTGACGCTATGGTTCAAAGTCACTGGAATAAGTACACAAAAAATGTATCAGCCTTCACATCAATTACTGAGTTGAGTGTATACCAAACAATTAACCAATAGGTTGAATATGAGTATTTTGAAAAAGATATTGATTTTAGTAATTCTTGTTTTATTCATAATTTCCTGTGGAGAAAAAGGAAATAACAATTCATTAAATCAATCCAAGTTAAGCATTACAAGAGATCAGTTATTAGATAAAATCAAAGGTGGTTGGGCTGGCCAAACTATTGGTGTTGTTTTTGGTGCACCTGTGGAATTTAAATATCAAGGCTCAATTATTCCATCCTATCAAAATATTCCTTGGAACGAGCATTATGTCAAGTATTGGTGGGATAAAAAACCGGGATTATTTGATGATATCTATACTGATTTGAATTTTGTTGATGTTTTTGAAAAGTGTGGATTAGATGTTCCAATGGATTCAATTGCCCATCATTGGGCAAATACAGCCTATCATTTGGCTCATGCAAATCAAGCATCAAGATATAATATTTTAAATGGCATTATGCCTCCACAATCAGGTTATTGGAAGAATAATCCTCATGCTGATGATCTCGATTTTCAGATTGAAGCAGATTTTATAGGGCTTATGACACCTGGAATGGTAAATTCAGCAACAGAAGTTGCTGATCGGGTTGGCCATATAATGAACAGTGGGGATGGATGGTATGGTGGTGTTTTTGTATCGGCACTGTATTCGCTTGCTTTTACTACCAATGATGTAAATCAGATCGTTGAACAGGCACTAAAAACCATACCTGAAGGAACAAAATTTCATAGCTGTATTGCTGATGTTATCAATTGGCATAAAGAGAATCCCAACGATTGGCAAGCAACCTGGTTTGAATTGCAAAAGAAGTGGAATAATGATGTTGGCTGTCCCAAGGGTGTTTTTCTCTCATTTGATATTGATGCAAAAATAAACTCAGCATACGTTGCAATTGGTTTATTGTATGGCAAAGGTGATTTCACAAAATCAATTGAGATAGCTACCAGATGCGGACAGGATGCTGATTGTAACCCTGCAACTGTTAGTGGAGTTCTTGGTGTAATGCTGGGCTATTCTCAAATTCCTGAGTTTTGGTTGAAACCACTCCAAGAAATTGAAAAGTTAAATTTCGAAGCAACATCCATGTCATTAAGCAAAGCATATGATTTAAGTTTTAAACATGCCCAAGGGATGATTAAATCTGCAGGTGGGGATATTTCTAATGATACCGTTTATATTCCTTTATCCTCACCTGTTCCTGTAAAATTTGAGCAGAATTTCGAAAAAACTTTTCCGGTATATCGTGATAGATTCGACAAATCATTCACCGATGAACTGAGCTACGATTTTACTGGCAATGGTTTTATTTTATACGGAAACTTGGTTAAAGTATCGAAAGTTGATAAGAATTATGTCGATCGTATTTCAAAACGCGTTGGTTCTGAGGCTTTTGCTTTGGCTGAGCTAGATGACCCATATGTTGCCCTACTTGAGATGTATATTGATGGGAAACTGGATGAGAAAATAAAAATGCCAATGAAAAACAGTTCTCGCCGACTTGAGCCAGCGTGGAAATACCAGTTAAATGAAGGCAACCACAATGTACGTTTGAAATGGTTAAATCCAAATCCTGATTATGAGATCAGAATTAATGACATCATGATTTATTCTGAGAATGAACAAAAAAGTAATCTACCGCAATAGTTAATGCCATGAAAAATGCACTAAAATATTTGCTATTAATCTTGATGGGGATTATGTTTTCGTGCAATAATGATAATAGCAAAGAAAAACTTAATGTTAGTATTAACATCAGCAAAGAGGTTCTTAAAGATAAAATTCGTGGAGGCTGGGCAGGACAAACCATTGGTTGCACATTTGGTGGTCCAACCGAATTCAAGTTTAAAGGAACAATGATTCAGGATTATCAGAACATTGTATGGTATGATAATTATATCAAAGATATTTTTGAGCAGGATCCAGGCTTGTACGATGATGTTTATATGGACCTTACATTTGTTGAAGTGCTTGAAAGGGTTGGGCTAGATGCTCCTGCCGATTCCTTTGCATTATCATTTGCTAAAGACAAATACAAACTCTGGCATGCTAATCAGGCTGCACGTTATAATATTCTAAATGGCATTATGCCACCTCAATCAGGCTTTTGGATGAACAATCCACATGCTGACGATATCGATTTTCAGATTGAGGCAGATTTTGCCGGAATGATGTCGCCAGGAATGATCAACACAGCATCCGAAATTTGTAATCGCACTGGTCACATAATGAATTATGGCGATGGGTATTATGGAGGAGTGTTCATGGCTGCAATGTATGCAACAGCATTTATTTCAGATGATATCAATTTTATTATTGACCAGGGATTAAAGCCAATTCCTGAAAAAAGTGCTTTTTATCAGGCCATAAGTGACATTGTCAAGTGGCATAATCAGTATCCAAACGATTGGAAGCGGTGCTGGTTTGAATTTGAGAAAAAACATACCTCTGAAAAAGGTTGCCCCGAAGGTGTTTTTAACGCCTTTAATATCGATGCAAAAGTTAATGCAGCCTACGTAGTTATGGGATTGTTATATGGCAATAAAGATTTCTACAAAACTATGGATATTGCAACAAGATGTGGACAGGATTCTGATTGTAACCCGGCAACAGCTGCCGGAATACTGGGTGTAATTTTAGGTTACAACAAAATTCCATCATACTGGAAACCTGCAATTGAAAAAGTTGAGGATCTAAAATTCCCATATACCAATATGACTCTGAAAGAAGTTTATGATCTAAGCTATAAGCATGCAACCGAGTTGATAACAAAAAACGGTGGCGAAGTTGGTGAATCGAATATCAAAATAAAAATACAGAATCCTGAAGTATTACCTTACGAGGAATCATTTCAGGGATTATACCCAACAAAAGAGTTGTTGGTTAGAGAAGATATTTTGAATGAGGATATCAACATTGATTTTACCGGCAATGGAATTGTTGTTTTAGGTAATGTTAAAAGCCAATGTGGCATTCCAACAAGCAATTATGTTGCTTTACTTAATGTTTATATCGATGGAAATAAAGTTGAGCAGGTTAAAATGCCATATGATTTTACAATCAGAAAATACGATATCTTTTATAAATATTTGATTCCGCAAGGGAATCATAAACTAATCATTCAATGGGTAAACCAGAACCCTGACTACAGAATTTACTTTAAATCTTATGTTGTATACAGTGATTCACCAAACAAACCATTAAATCCTGAAAATAAGAATTGATATAAATGTCAATAAACCATAACATATCACATAAATTTATATTGATACTGTCAGTATCAGTGATATTGTTATTCGGTTTTTTTGGTTGTAAGGAAGAAACTGAAAATATAAAACCTTTTGTACGATTAATAGAAGATCAATCAATAAATAGTAAAATATTTAACAGAGAAATTAAGTACGCAGTTTTGTTGCCTAAGGAGTATGAAGACTCAAAGGATTCATTTCCAGTTGTTTATTTATTACATGGTTATGGTGATGATCAAACTGCTTGGTATAAAGGAGGCATGATTCAATACTATTCTGATTTGCATGAATCAGAAAATGGACCAATGATTTTTGTAATGCCGCAAGCATTTAATTCTTACTATGTAAATCGATGGAATGGTAGTTTGCCTTATATGGACTATTTTACCAACGAATTGGTTCCTGCAATTGATTCGATTTACAGAACAAAAAAAGATAAAACCCAAAGAGCTGTAATGGGATATTCAATGGGTGGTTATGGCGCATTAATTTTACCATTTAAGAATCCAGATCTTTTCAGCATCAGCGTTCCGCTGAGTATGTCATTCCGCACTGATGAGCAGTATATGGTTGAACCTCAAAATGTATTTGATAGCCAATGGGCACTTATTTTTGGCGGATTAAATGCAACCGGCACGGCTAGGATTACAGATTACTTTAAGGAGTATAGCCCTTTCCATTTCTTACTTCAAGATGATCCATCAAAGTACTCAGATTTAAAGATTTTTGTTGATTGTGGCGATGATGAAGAAACCTTGTCAATTACAAATGGTGAGTTGCACAATTTGTTATCTGATAGAGATATTGCTCATGAATATCGTGTTAGAAATGGGGCGCATTCATGGGATTATTGGCATAAATCACTTCCTGAAGCACTTAATTTCATAAGTTGTAGTTTTAAAGGATTGCAATTCCCCCAAAATCCAAATCCTGAGGATGTAGGCACTATAATTTCTGATAATCAGTACAAACTAGTTGACATTACAGGAACTAACATTCAAGTTGGAATATATAAACCTTCAAATTATGATATATCATCAGCACCTTTCCCTGTAATTTTCTTTTTAAATGATTACAAGAATGGCGATCGAAAAGATTTTGCATTTAAGGTCATTTCACTTCTGAATAATGCGATGATTTCTGGTCAAATCCGAAATTCGGTAATAGTTGAAATTCCATCAAAAGATGAGGAGATAAATTCAGCATCATTAGCCACTATTTTCAATCAAATCAAGACTAATTTTATAATAGTTGGTGGTAAGAAAGGTCGTGTATTATTGGGAAATGGCAGAGGTGGTGAAATAATTGCTAAATCAATGGCACAATTCTCTGAGTCAATTGATGCATGCTTCCTTTATAATTCTTCATTATCTGAAAATGTAGATATTGTATCTGATGTTTATTACTATGTTCAGTTAACAGATAAATCGAATTACTACAAAGGGAATTTTCATCTTTATGAACAACTTCACAGCAGTGAAAATTCCTACGAATATCGAGTTGATCAAGGTGATTCATCACAACAATCTGTAATAAATGGGATCAAAAAATCTTTAGATTATTTGTCAAAAAAACTTATTGTATAACAGTGTACCCATGAAAAGAGCAACCTCCATACTAGTCTTTATACTGATCTCCCTCAACATTTTTTCACAAGAGGTCAAGCCAAGAATTATGGAGAGTTTATCTATGCATAGTAATATTTTGAACAAGGATATTAAATACTCGATTTGTTTACCTGAGAATTATTATAAATCCAAAAAACCTTTTCCGGTTGTTTATTTGCTACATGGCTTGGGTGACGATGAAACTGCATGGATTGAGTATGGTTGTATCAACCAAATTGCCGACAAAGCTGTGAAGGATGGCGAAATTGTACCGATGATTTTTGTAATTCCCCAAGGATTCAGAACTTACTATGTAAATGATTACGCTGGGAAATTCCCTTACCAGGATATGTTTATAAAAGAGTTGATTCCTTTTATTGACAAGCAATACAAAACGATTCCTGATGCTAACCATCGTGCGACATTAGGTTATTCTATGGGTGGATTCGGTGCGCTGATTCTTCCATTAAAGAATCCAGACATTATTGGAACATGTGTTCCTTTAAGCATCTCTATAAGAACTGATGAACAATACATGGTTGAGGATGCATCAGAATGGGATAAGCAATGGGGTAGCTTATTTGGGGGTGTTGGTAAAACAGGGGTTGAAAGGCTAACAGATTATTTTAAGCAGAACTATCCATTTCACATTTTTCAGGAAAATGATTTATCAAAGTTAAATAATTTGAAAATCTATATTGATAATGGAGACGATGAGCATACGCTTTGTCGGAGCAATGAAGAATTACATATTCTTATGTCTGATAAAGGAATCCAACATCAATTCAGGGTTAGGAATGGTGGTCATGAATTTTCTTATTGGCGAGATGCTGTGCCTAATGGACTGAGATTTATTAGTGATGCATTCGAATCAAAATCTTATAGAGGAGATATTAAGCAGGAAGTCAAAAAGACAACTCTAAAACAGAATCAACTAATATCATTATCGATTAAGGAAACAAGCTTTAATGTTTTTGTGCCAGATGAGTACAATTATTCAACAAGATTATACCCAGTTGTATATTTTGCAGGAAATCTTAATTCAAATCAAAAACGACTATTTTCCGAAGTTGTAAATTACAGAATCCAACAGGGCGAAATTTGTCCAATGTTGTTAGTTTTTCTTAATAATTCTCATATAATAACCGATAGTTTACTAAATGGTTTTGAGAATAAACTGCGAATTCGAGATGGATACAAGTTCCGTTCTCTTATTGGATATCAAGATAGAGCCAATGAAGTTTTATGTACTGAATTAAACAAAAACCAGTTCGGATCATGCATTCTTTCCGATCCTTTTCTGCAAAAAGATAGCATTGTTAGCTTAACATCAAATTTGAATTCTGAATCATTAAAAAAGATAGTGTTTTATTTTGATTCACCTGATAAAGGGAAATTTTATTTGGGCAATGGGAATTTGCATATGGTTTTACGTGATAAGGATATTCAGCACGAATATAGGGTGAGAGAGGGCAATGGAGGATTTGATTGGATGATTGAAAATTTACCTGAGATTTTGGATTTTGTTCAAAACAGATTTCATCGATAACCTAAATAATAAACAAACTAAAACTCAAAAATTATGTTCATAGTAGATAGTTACACATTGGCAGTAATACTCTGCTTTATCACAATGCTCTGCTGGGGATCATGGGCAAATACCCAGAAGATTGCAGCCAAAAACTGGCGCTTTGAATTGTTCTACTGGGACTATGTTCTTGGTATTCTACTTTTCGCGCTAATTTTTGGATTTACATTTGGTAGCATTGGTTCAAAAGGCATGGGTTTTGCCCAAAGTATTGGACAAGCCAGTACTTCAAGTATAATTAACCCGATTATCGGGGGAATAATCTTCAATCTTTCTAACATCCTGTTAGTTGCTGCAATTGCAATTGCTGGTATGTCTATAGCATTTCCTGTGGGTGTGGGATTATCCATGGTTTTGGGTGTTCTAATAAATTACATTGCAACACCAATGGGCGATCCTTTCTTACTTTTTGTTGGGGTTGGGATTGTTGTAGTTGCTATTATTTTTGATGCAGTTGCATACAAAAAGCTTACATCAAGTGAAAAGAAAACTCCAACCAAAGGCATTGTTCTTTCAATTCTTGCTGGATTTTTAATGGCATGGTTCTTTCGTTTTGTTGCAAGTGTAATAGCTGTTGATGTTGAAAATCCAGGCCTAAATCCAGCAGATGCTGGTAAACTGACCCCTTACGCTGCATTCTTTTTCTTCGTAATCGGAATCGTATTGAGTAATTTCTTATTTAATACCTATTTGATGAAAAAACCTATTGAAGGGGAACCTGTTGCATTCAATCAGTATTTTCAAGGAAACGTTGTAAGCCATCTCTCAGGTATTATTGGCGGTATGGTTTGGGCACTTGGAACATCACTAAGTTTGTTGGCTGCAAACAAGGCTGGATATGCAATTTCATTTGGTCTTGGCCAAGGTGCAACTATGGTTGGTGCATTGTGGGGTGTATTTATTTGGAAAGAATTCAAAGGAGCTGGTAAAAGCGTTAACCTGCTTCTTGTTTCAATGTTTGTGCTTTTTACAGCCGGCTTGGTATTGATTATACTTGCTGGTAACTAACTGATAATAATTTTCTCTTTTTATTAACCTAATCTAAATTCTAAAATCTATGAAAAGACTACTAAGTATTCTTGCAATTGCCACAGTATTGGTAACTGCTTTCTCGTCCTGCAGCAAGGATGATAACGGTGATGGTAATGCAAAATCTTATTTGCTAAAATCAGTTAGCTTTTATGCTGATTGGGCAGGTGGAACCGAAAAATGGGAGTTCACCTATGATGCAAATAAAAAGGTTACTCAGTTTGTTGATTACTGGGAAGGTGCAGTTGACAAAACCGTATCTTATGATTATACAACTGCTGGTAAACTTAAATTAATGAAAGATGGTGCTGTATGGAAACAATGGGATGTTAATGCAAGCGGTTATGTTACAAAAGATGAGAGTGACAACACTTTTGAGTATGACGCTAATGGTTATCTTATTAAGTACTATGAAAATTGGGGCGGTGCTGATCATCTAAAATATGAGATGACTATTACTAATGGCAACATTACAAGAATAACTACCTATGATGATGATGGCGTAACTGCTAAAAAAATTAAGGAATTTACCTATACAGTTGGAAAAAACTTAAATGGTATACACCAAGCAAATGCTACTGATTCAGATTGGCGCCCAGTTGGAAATTTCTTTGGCAAACCAAGTAAAAATCTTGTTGATTATTTTGAGTATTGGGATCCTAGAGTTAATCCAATTGTTAAGTCAAGATCTTCAATGACTTATACTTTTAATACTTTGAATAACCCAACCAAGGTTGTTAAAACATTAGACGATATGTCCACTGAAACATGGGAATATACATTTTATGAGGAATAAAGTTTAGGGCTAACGGAGTTCATTCGTTGTAAAAAGAAGTTAACTGCAAGGTGTCAGTTAACTTCTTTTTATAAAAGAAATCCATTAACAATTACTCTGACCCCCTATTGTAAACCACTTTTCGTAATTTCTTAACTGAATATTTCTTATATCTAATTTTGATGGGGTAGTATCCCAAAAAGTGTGTAAAGCTTGCTTTCGATTAAACAAAGATAGTTCATTTTTCTCTTTCTTTTCTTCTTTCTTTCTTCTTTCTTGATTTAGGAAGAGGGGTAAGGTTTGCGGAGGCGTAGCCGGAGCAACCCTTACCCCTCTTCCTGCCAGGCGAACTTCCGGGTCTCATGGTTCAGCTTTGGAACTTTTCTCAGGTAGGCCTTTCTGGTCATGGCTACATGGCCGAGAAGCAGCATGGTTGCTTCCGGATTTGGCAGTGCGCCTCTCATTCGGGTTGTGCGTTTATAATCCTTGTTTAACCGCTCTATCCAGTTGGTGGTGTAGATCATCGGACGTATTCGGTAATCAAAACCCAAGTAGGTAAAATGAAGCTTGTAGCGAGCGTTTTCGCCCATGCTCTTTATCGAGGGGTATTTCTTCCCCCATTTTTCTGTAAACCATTGCCAACGCTCCCATCCTTGAGCCGGATCGTCAAAACGATCATCGGTTCGGAATACCTCCCTGAAGTCTTCCCCTACGGCCTCCTTATCTGCTGGTTTTACCCTTTTCTGAACGTTGCGTTCCAGATGCACCACGCAGAGCTGAACCTCCGCTTCGGGGTACACCCGCCATACCGAGTCTTCAACTGCTGTCAAGCTGTCGCTTACAACCAGGTTCGTGGATTCAACACCACGATTTCTCAGCTCAGTAAATATGTCAACCCATGCAGAGGCGCTCTCGGTTGGAAAATTCACAATCGCAAGCACTTCACGTGTGCGATCCGCCCTAACTCCCAGAATGGTGTAGTAGGCTTCTTTAGATACGTGGTCCTCCCGACGCGTTGGGATAAACGTGGCGTCAATGTACAGTACCGGGTAGTAGCTTTCTAATGGCCTTAGTAGCCATTCCGCCACATCTTTGCGGGCGTAATCAAACATGCGGCTCACCTGGCTTGGGCTGTACTCTTTCCCGTACAGATCGCCGAACACCTCGCCAACCTGTTCCGTTGTCATGCCCGCTCCATACAGCGTAAATGCTACTTTGCGGGCTTCTTCCTCCTGATCCCTCAGCAATCCCAGTATCAGCGGGTAAAAAGACCCATTGCGCGCTCGCGGTACTCTCAACTCAAGCATTTTTCCATGCCCATAAGTCTTTCGGGGCCGATAGCCGTTGCTCGCATCATGCATGGAGGCGTTGTACTCTTCCCGCTCTCCGCGCATTAAAGCATCCAGGGCGTGTTTTAGCAACAAGTCCAGCCCTTCCTCTTTCTCGCTGATTTCTACCAAAATTTCGTTAATTTGCCCCTGTGTAAAGTTTAGGTTTTTCATCTTTTTAAAAGTTTTCGCTTCAAAATTATGAAAGCCTGGCTTTACACACTTTTTGGGGACAATATCGTATTTTTTTAGCAATTCGACAAAAATTGTGTTTGAGCAATTGGCGTTGCAGTTGGCAGCTATATTAAGCCTTATTGTTGGTTGATGCCCATCAATGTTATATACATCCAATTTAGCAGTACCGAAATTGACCTATCTTTCGATAGAATTAACTAGAACAGGAAGTTCAGCCCCACGTAGGTTCCTGCGATGCCATCGGAGCGCTTCAGCGCCCGGCCATAGTCAACCGCCACCACAAAGTTTTGGTTCATTACCACCCGAAATCCTCCGCCCAAGCTGCTGTGCAGCGATTCGTCCGTGCTGCTGAAGTAGTCGGACTCGGGATGGCCATCGTCGGTAAAGTTCACTTCGAAGCTTACTGGGGTAACCACCTGCCCGGCATCCAGAAAAGCACTCAGCGAAAGGTAGAAGTTTTGCTTCAGAAGGTAAAACCTGTAGAACTTCCACCGAAGCTCCAGGTTGGCGTAGGCCACCCCGTCGCCAACCACCCGGTTGCGGATTATACCCCGCAGGTACTTTGAGCCGCCAAGCCCCTCGTTGGTTGCCCCGCGAAGGTATAGCGTGGAAATGTTGGGCTGTAAGTAGAACGGGCAGGTGCCCCAAAGCGTGCCCTGGTACCCCAGCCGGTAGGCAAACGATAGCCTTTCCCTCACCAGCGTGAAGTACTGGCGGTGTGTGAGCGAGAGTTTGGCATGGCTGTAACGGCTGCCTATTCCAAGAAATGAAGGGGCGTAGGTTACCACAGCCTCGGTCCAAACCCCGCTCATGGGGTTGGGCTCGTTGTCGCGGGTGTCGTAAACAGCTCCAACCTTCAGGTAGGTTACAAATCCGCCTTTGGCCTCCCCGGGGTCAATGATGCCCCAGTCAACATACCGCTGGTAAAGCCCACCACCTACATACGGCAGCCTATCACCCGCCGATTTGCCCCTGTTGAGCCTGTCCACATCTACGGTGTCAACGTGGTAATCGTAGAGGCCAACACCGGCAACCCATCCAAATCGCCTGTTGCTAAAATTTCCCTGAACATCGGTGGTGAAGCGGCTAAGCTTACGGTCGTACTTGTAGAACACCCGGCTGCGATATTCCGGGCTCTGGTCGTTTGTCCAGGCCTCGTTATACACCGCCTCGTAGCCGTTGAAACCGTAAAAGTCGTAGGTTTTATCGGTGAGGTACGACAGGTCGGAGGTGACGCGTAGGCCCGGAATGAGGTGTTTGGAGTCGTAAAACAGCCGGTTTATCCCACTTCCCTTGGTAAACCTCGATACTTCTACATAAATGTTGTGTAGGTACTCAGGGTAAAGCGAGCCATCGCCGTAGTAGAACAGGTTAACCAGCCCTCCGTACTCCAGGCCTAAGTCGGTGTCGTAGGCAACCACGGGCAACCCGCCAAGGTTCCACCCGGTTTTTACTTTTTCCTGCTTACCGGCTTCATTATTTTGAGCAGCAACCATAATCGGAAAGCCCAGCAGGACAGCCAGCAAAATTTTTTTCATCCCGTAACGTGTTTATCGTTGCACCAAGTTACTGTAAAATGTCGATACCGGTTCATCTCAATGGGGCAATTTTGTTCATAATGCCTACTCAAAAGAGTTGAATAGCAGCACAAATATACCGCATGTTGTTACGGCGAACGCATTTGAAGCAGAAAGGGCAGGGGATAAACCTGCCCGCTTCAATCTTTTATTGGCGTAGAAAGCTAAATGCCAGGTATATAGGCTAAATGGTATGGGCAATCAAGCTAGGTGTTGTAGTAATGCCATTTTGCTTGGCCTAACCTGCCGGATTCACCGGGTGATTTTTAAGCTCGTTTAGGCTGTAGATTCGGCTATACTCGCATTTGGGAAGGTCAACAAACTCATACCTTTGGTTACGAAGCTGGGGTTCAAATCCTGCATCGGTAATAGCCTTCTGTATGCCGTAGGCATCGGTGCGGTATTTTGCTCCGGCTGACGAAACAACATTTTCCTCAATCATTATGGACCCGAGATCATTTGCCCCGGCGTGAAGGCAGACCTGTGCTACCTCAATCCCAACAGTTAGCCAGGAAGCTTGAATATTTTTAATATTGTTAAGCATGATGCGGCTAATGGCAATGGTGCGGATGTACTCCTCGTCGGTAACGTGCGGGGTGATGCCCTCCTTTTCGAGCATGGTGCCCTTGCCTTGGAATGTCCACACGATAAAGTTAACAAACCCGGGGGCATTGGTTGGTTTACGGTTTTGAAGATCTCTAAGCTTGATGAGGTGCTCAACCCGCTCCTCGATGGTTTCAACGTGTCCAATCATCATGGTGGCGGATGTAACCAGCCCCATTTTATGTGCTTCGGCCATAACGTCGAGCCACGACTGGCTATCGGGTTTGCCGGGCGAAATTCTTTTCCTTACCCGGTCAACCAGAATCTCAGCTCCTGCACCGGGCAGGCTGTCCAACCCCGATTCCACTAGTTTTTGCAGAACTTCACTGTTGGATAGCCCATCTATTTTTGCTATATGCGCTATCTCTGGTGGCCCAAGTGCGTGCAGCCTGATGTTGGGGAAAGCGCTTTTAAGCTGGGTGAAAAGATTAACATAGAATTCTAGACCCAACTTAGGATGTAGGCCGCCCTGAAGCAGGAGCTGATCGCCTCCGTAGCGCTCCAGTTCCTCCACTTTCTGCCTGTACTCGGGAAAAGTGGTAATGTAGGCATTGTTGGAATGCAGACCGGTGTGGAAGTTGCAAAACTTACAACCCGAAATGCAGACGTTGGTAATGTTAACGTTCCGGTCAATTTGCCAGGTTACCTTTTTCGATGGGACGTGAAGCTGGCGAAGCTCGTTGCCAAGGTATATCAGGTCGTGGGTTGGGGCATGACGGTATAGGTATGAACCCTCTTCCATCGATAGGGGTTCAAGCGCAAGAGCCTTACGGTAAAGAGATTCCAGATCCATTTGTGTCTCGTAAAATTTTGTAAAATTAGCTATTTAATTTTTATGGGTTGAGGTTGAGCTATGGCCTACTTTATAGGTAGATTGGTTAGCGACAACTTTGGTAAATTTCTATGCTGGGATTTTTTTACTTTTCTCCAGCGATTTATAAAATCTCAAAAGCTAAACGCTGGCTACCCTTTAAATAGCTGATAAATGCGGATAAAAAATTAGTGAGAATCTGTCTCATCAATTCTATCGGTGTTTTATTAAAATTTTTTAGTTGGTTTCTAGCAAGCTGGTAATGCGCGTTTGGGTTTTGAGATTTTTACTTAATCCCTGAATCCTTTCTTCTTTTCCCTTGCTCTTCAGCCCCAACTTGGGAAGGGTATTCTCCGCGGTGCTCGTAAAGGCGGGAAACGTTGAACGTTGCTGGTAT
>JAKPTX010000052.1 GCA_029570835.1 Bacteroidota bacterium | reverse complement strand
TCAACGAGGTAAAGGGAGTAAACAGAGTACTCTACGACCTTACTTCGAAGCCTCCCGGGACCGTGGAACTGGAGTGAGCCTGCTTAGCCATTTGGAGGATAAGGCAGGTTGTCCGGTGATTCCTTTGCTGTGTCACAAATGCTTTGAAGGCAAAGCATCATTTGCTTTCAAATATAAAATTATGTGTTTTACGATGCCCGAAGCCCATTTGATGGTGGTTTCGGGCATCGAAATCTTTTGAGAATCTTTCTTTTGATGCTATTCGCTTGTCCATCCCCGGACAAGGCATCAATAATCCTCAGAAGTTAATATTCCGATGCTTTTTCGAGAGCTTTCGTCCCGGCAAAGCATCAAAAATCCCAACATTTTTAATCTTAGATGCTTTTTATGTCTGCGCAAATCTGCGGAGGCATCGAAAAAAGTCAAGTCCAAATTTGTGTGTAAATTCATCTTTCAGTTAAAATAGTATTCCTCAGGCCACTCTCATTTTTATGAGCTCCTTTTGTATTTTATTGAGGTTATCGTAGTACTCCTGCATGTCAAAAAGCCTCTGAGCTACGCTCCAGTCATTGTGATCATCGTAGAGGATTGCTCCAATAAGTCGAATGATTGATTCGCTGTTAGGAAAGATTTGTATTACTTTTTCACGTCGTCTTATTTCTCTGTTTTCTCGTTCGATGATGTTACTTGTTCTTAAAGAGATACGATATTTTGAAGGTAATGCCATGATTGTTATACTATCCTCAAATCCTTCATCCAAAATGGACATTGATTCAGGGGCTACATCCTGATATTCATCATAAATGCTTGATTTCAAACGTCTGGCTTCTTCTATAGTTGAAGAATTAAACATATCTCTCAATTCAGAAGCTAAGCCAGTACTATATTTCTTAGGACATTTATCAATGATATTTCTTGTAAAATGAGCTTGGCAGCGTTGCCATGATGATCCGGTAAAACATTCTTTTATTGCTTCTACAAGTCCAGCGTGTGCATCTGAGATAACGATATCAACGCCTCTTAATCCACGGCTTTTAAGGCTTTCAAAAAAGTCTCTCCAAGTGTTTGTTTTCTCTGAGTCATAGACTTCAAAACCAAGGACTTCTTTATGGCCTGTATTATTGATTCCTATAGCAATAAATAATGCTTTAGACTTAATCCTATGCTCTTCACGAGCTTTAAGATAAATAGCATCAACTATAATAAATGGATAGTGTTCAGGTAAAAGCCGCTCTTTGAAATGCTTGATTGGAACATCTAGTTCCTTGCAAATCTCAGAGACAGTAGATTTTGAGAAAGACTCCCCGCATAATTCTTCAGTTACTTTCTTTACATTTCTTGTTGAAACACCTTGAATAACCATTTCCATCATGGTAGAAATCAAAGCTTGTTCATTGCGTTGATAGTTCTCAAATAAAGCTGTTTTAAAAGGCACATTTCTATGTCTTGGAACCTGTAATTCTATTTTTCCAATGCGTGTAGTTAAACTTCTAGTTCTTGTTCCATTTCGATAATCGGACCTTTCAGAAGTACGTTCATAGTTTTCGGCACCAAGTTGCTCGGATGATTCTGCTAAGAGAACTTGATTAAGTAAAGCTTCCATAAGCTTGCCAAATGCTTCATCCTTAGTTTCAGAGAAAAGTCCTACAAAAAAGTCATGATCCAATGTAAAATGTAATTGAGCCATAGTATTCATCCTTTCAATTATGTTTTGTGTGGTAACTTAATTTTAACTGAAAGATGAGCACTTGGCTCTTTTTATTAAATTTTTGAATTTACACCATTATATGGGCTTTATC
>JAKPTX010000199.1 GCA_029570835.1 Bacteroidota bacterium | reverse complement strand
ATTTCCCCACTCGCTAATATTATTCCTTAAGGAAAAATAGTGATCCAATTGCGAATTACGGGGTCGAAAATTGAAAGTTAAAAATTGAAAATGGTCAAATACTTCATATATCTCATTGATATTATTGATTTATAGGGTGTTATGATCGAATATTGCATAATTTCAAAATTATACCTCTCATTTTATTTTACAATCATGACACCCCTTCGGGGTTACTAAAAAGTCGAAAGTCGGAAGTCGAAAGTTTTTGTCATTAATTGGAAATTATTTATTATATCTTGCTGATATTCAAATAAATGCAAATTCCTTTACCTTCTACCTTCTACCTTCTACCTTGTAAAACCGTAATTCGTAATTGATCACTGCATATCTAAAGAGGTTTATGTTACCGAGTGGGGAAATAAATTTGAAAAAAGGAAAGCCTTGTCTGCCCCCCAATTATTTAAATTTAGAAATTAGAAATCAGAAATTAGAAATATAAAGAATCTATATTGAGTATAAACTCCTGAAAATTAATTCTAAATTCTGAATTCTAAATTTAGGAATCGTAATTCGTAATTGAATCATTTCGCCTTCTAAATAACCTCGTAGAAGTGAGATGATTGAATACATCGAACTATTTGCCGCTTCCTTTAAATACGATAAGGGCGGTGTAAATCAGGATTTTAAGGTCCATTTGTAGCGACATGTTATCGAGATAGAGAATGTCCCATTTGAGGCGTTCTACCATCTGTTCTACATTTTCCGCATAACCATACTTAACTTGTCCCCAAGAGGTCATTCCCGGCTTAATGGTATGCAATAACTTGTAGTAAGGCGCAACTTCCACAATCTGATCAATGTAATATTGACGTTCGGGTCGAGGACCTACCAAGGACATGTCGCCTTTCAGAATGTTGAAAAACTGGGGAATCTCATCTAAGCGCGTTTTACGCATCATTTTTCCAAATGGTGTAATTCTGGGGTCATCTTTGCTGGACAATTGAGGTGTTCCTTTCTCTGCACCTACAACCATAGAGCGGAACTTGTAAATGTAGAATGGTTTACCGTGAAGTCCAATCCTTTCCTGTTTATAAAAAATAGGTCCTTTAGATGTGAGTTTAACCCCAATAATCAGAAATAAGTAAATTGGGGAAAGCAGTATAATAGCAATAATTGAAAAGATAATATCAAGAACTCTTTTTAGAGACTTTTGCCAAATACTGAGTTTATTGTGTGAAATCGTGATTAAAGGCTCATGAATCACATTCATTGTTTTGACTGTTCCATAAAGAAAATCCTGAGTGTGGGGAATAATCTTAATCGTGAGGTCGTGGTATTGCCCTAATGAGGGCACAAGAGTCTCAATATATTTTTCTTCTCCATTTTGAACTGCAATTACGAGCTCAACAATCTGATACTCTTCAATGATCTCTTGAATCTGATCAATAGAACCCAAATGTTTCAAATGAGTTCCTAAAACGTGGTTATCTATCTCAGGGAGAGAGACATAGCCTAAAATGAACTTCTCAGCAGCTTTGTCTTGTTTGATGATATTGGAATAGGTAGTGAGTGCCAGTTCATCACTTCCTATGATCAGGGTGTTAAATCCTATTTGACCGGTTTGGATTTTTTTATTCACTCTGGAGGTGATAATCACACGGGGAATATAAGTCAATAAAAACTGGAGGGAGAAGTAAAATAAAAAGTATTTAATCAGCTGAATCTGTCTGATATCTTCATTTTGTACTTGATCATCCAAAATAAAGAGGAAGAAGAAAAGGAGGACACCCAGCAAAATAATGGAAAGAGTAGTGCCCAATTCTTGCAATCGTGATTTACGAAATATCTTGGAGTAATATCCTGTCAATGTGTAGAGTAGGAGCCAGGTGGGCAGAATAATCGCCCCCCCTAAATATAAATTTTTATCAAAAAAAACAACCTCTTTAAAGGAGGGATAAAAATAGGGGTCGAAGCCATGCTTTCGGTAAACGAAAAAAAGGAACCAGGCACAGAGAGCTGCTAAAATGTCAAAAATAAGATATGTACAGAGTAGCCGATTTTTCTTCATTATTATTATTTAAAGGTAATGATTTTAATATTATCAAATTGGAAATAGGTATCAGATTGATCCCCTTTTCTGTTTCCGGTCATAACCAATCGAACAGGAAGCGTGGTGTTTACTCCTGTATAATTAGCCAAAACCGTGGTCAGGTTGATATACACTTTTCGCCATTCACCTTTGGACGGATTAAGACTCACCAAAGAAACCGGAACCACCATTCCTGATATAGTGCGTACAAAAAGTCCGCAACTGATGTGCTCATCACACTTATAGTCCATTTCCCAAAAAGTAAAATTGCCGTTACCCTTGAGCACATATTCTTCACTTTTAATATCAAAATATTTAAGGGTGTCTGTAAGACAAATTTCTCCGATTGAATGAATACCATCATTCACGATTGTCATCACAACTCCACTGGTATCAACAGGAGAAAAAGTAGTACTTTGATCGAAGGTTTCCAAGAGAGGGAATAGAGTAGTGGGTTGATATACGAATGTGGGGTGATGATCCGTAAGATGGTACGTTCCTTCTCGTTCAAAGTAGGTAGAAAAGGTAAATGGGACCAAAAACGGATAAGCAGGAATCATGCTGGACATACCATTCAATCTAATTCCGGGAACTAATTTTACTTCGTTTTCTCCATCGAAATGAGGTAAGATAGGAATTTTGCAGGGGAGTTCCCAGCATCCTAAATTTTTACCGTTGAGGTAAACCCAAACATTTCTAAAGCGATGTGAGGCAATCGCTTCCAATTGTACTTGATCATAAGATTGATCATGGGTAGCGTTAAATTGTGATACATCGACGCAGTTTTGTAAGTCAGCTTCAGTAATCACTAAATAGGCGGGAGTTAAATCAGGTTCATTACATGCAGTGAAAAAGAGTACTACAAAAACCATCCAAAAAGAATAGCGCTTTATCTTCATATTCAAATAAAATGGGAGTTAATTTACAACAATGAATTAACTAACATTTCTGGAACGAACTAAATAATCAAAACGAATGATTACTTCTTCATTCTCAAAAACGCGATTTTTTTTGAAATCAAAACGATACATTGCGTACCTGGAAATTCCAATGTTTTCGTAATAATCGTAAATCGCTTTTATACTCCCAAAATATTTATGTTCTTTACTCCGTTTAGAGTATACATGGTAAATTTTCATTTCTGTAGACATGATGTTTAATGTATTAAATCAGTTGCAAATATGTAAACTATAATTTTATAACGCAAAAGAATAGAAAATATTTTAACTTTTTTTCAAAATTAACGTAAAAAATTATATAATTTTGAGTTGTGAAAAAAAAAGCATTATTAGTATCATATTTTCATTTATTTGTATTAACTTTGCAAACTAATTGTAGAGTCAGATGAAAGAAGGCGGATCACAACGGAAAATATCGGGTAAAAAAGCTATTTTATTCCTATTTTTGGGAGTATTTATAGGAATATTGTTCTCTGCTGTTTTTGTGTGGAGATATCAGGATCGTCTATTTAAGAAGGATACAGATCGGATTTTCGTTGTGGTTAATTCTGAGCGAGAAGAGCCTGAACAGGTAGAAAAAGTTAAACCCAAGCTTCCCCCCGGTAATTTTAATTCCCAAAAAGAGAGTCAGGATACTACAGAAATCGAAATGGAATATGAAGATGAGATCCAGGATTCCTTTGAGGATGCTGAATTTTTTATTGACGAACCGATTGATGGGGATATGATATTGGAAGAGAAGCTGTTGCAGAGTAAAATGGTAAGGGTGATTGCTAAAAACCGAAATTTGGAGGATCTTCAGAGTGTACCTGAAGCGATGTTTAAAAACTTTGAAGTGGAAAAATGGAACTCTCCGATTGTAAATAGAATTTCTTACCAGAGAGATAATAGCTTATTGAAACTCAAAGGTGTAGATATTCAAAATCTTTCTATTTTTTATGTTGAAGGGGAATATTACCTTCAGATTGGAGCGCAATTGTTTGCGATACCTGAAACCCATACTTATCAAAGGTTATATCCTTTCAATATTCACGATTTATAAACCATCATGAAACTTTCTTTTATTAAATATCACGGGGGCGGAAACGATTTTGTGATTGTTGATGCCTTGGATCCGCAAGCGCTTTCAAATGAACAGGTTGCCTTTCTCTGTCATCGTCGTTACGGGATTGGTGCGGATGGGTTGATTACTATTCATTCCGGAACTGAGGAATATGATTTTGAAATTAGATATTATAATAGTGATGGGGCGTTGGCTTCTCTTTGTGGAAATGGGAGTCGCTGTGCTTTAGATTATGCCTACAAGCATCAAATATGTGCAAAAAATGCTCGTTTTAAAGCGAGTGACGGTATTCATAAAGGCGTGATTATTTCTGATGTTCGTAACCGAGTTTCTATGTTAACGGTGACTCTTCCGCAGCAATATGATGATGGTTATTTTTTAAATACGGGATCGCCTCACTTTGTGGTTCCTGTAGAGAATGCAGAGTTGGTTGATGTTGAGAAAAATGGGAAAGAGTTGCGCTCAGATGCTCGTTTTGTCGGAGGAACAAATGTAAACTTTATGGAACGACATGCTGATCATCTCTTTGTGCGTACTTACGAAAGGGGAGTGGAAGCTGAGACACTTTCTTGTGGTACCGGTGTTACCGCTTCAGCTATAGTAGCCGCTTCATTAGATGCTGTTGCACCCCATCAGCCCGTTCATTATCAGATCAAAACGTTGGGTGGCTTGTTTACCGTTTATTTGCAAAGAGAGGATGAACTTTTCAATCAGATCTGGTTGGAGGGTCCCGTTCAATCGGTTTTTAAAGGCTCTATTCAAATTTAAGAGCATTTATTTTCTTTTTTTATCTATCTTTGCCAAAAAAAGATGATGAAAAAGATCCTATTTTTTCTATTTTGTTTTGCCTTCACTTTAGCTGTGGCACAAACTCGTTTGGATACCATTAAAGTGGCTCATTATGATATTCACCTTCAGATCGTTGACCTTCAACAGCAACTTATTTCGGGATATACAGATCTCTATCTGGTTCCTCAGATGAATGGTGTGACTTCCATTCATCTTGATTTGCAACAGTTGACAGTGGATTCGGTGAAGCTCAATAATCAGATTACACCATTTAACTATGTTTCACCTTCTTTAGAGTTGACAACAGCACCTTTATCGCTTCAAGATACGCAAAAAGTGACGGTATATTATCACGGTTCCCCTGTTCGCGATCCTTACTGGGGCGGCTTTTATTTTACGGGTCAATATGCTTATAATATGGGTGTTGGTATGCAGAGTGTGCCGCCCTCATTTGGCAGATGTTGGTACCCTTGTATTGATGATTTTCAGGATAAAGCAACCTATCAGTTCCATATTGAAACCAGTGCTGCCAATAAGGCTGTTGCAGGCGGTATTTTAGTTGATTCGCTGGATTTACCAAGCGGAAACAGAGTTTGGAGCTGGGAGCTGGACAATCCGATTCCTACCTATCTGGCATCCATTGCTGTTGGACCTTATCAAGTTTACAAAGATACAATTCACCTGGAAGAAGGGGTGATTCCAATTGAAATTTATGCTCCGGAAACTTCAATCTCCAAAATTGCCGGCTCTTTTGTGAATCTCAAAACGGTTGCCAGAGGTTTTGAAGAGCGTTTCGGAACTTATGTGTGGCCTAGAATTGGCTATGTTTTGGTTCCTTTCAGCAGTGGTGCTATGGAACATGCTACCAATATTGCTTATCCGATTGTTGCAGTAAATGGGGGTACAACCTATCAAGATTTGTTGATTCACGAATTTTCTCATTCCTGGTTTGGAAATCTGCTCACTTGTTCAGAAGCCCAAACTATGTGGATTAATGAGGGATTTGCACGCTATTCTGAGATTATTGCAGAAGAGATTTTAGATCCTACAGGAGCTACTGCTTTGCAATCCTGGGTTACTCTGCATCGTTATGTGTTGAAAAAAGCCCATCAGGATGATGGCGGCTATTTTGCTTTGAATCAAGTTCCTCAAAGTGTTACTTATGGAACTACTACTTACGATAAAGGCGGTGTGGTTGTGCATGGATTAAGAAAACAGATGGGCGATTCCCTCTTTTTTGCATCTCAAAAGCTGCTTTTTGATCAAAATAGATATGGAAATGTCAGCTCTTTGGAATACTTTCAAAAAATGTCTGCGATTTCAGGGTTGAATCTGATCCCTTTTTATGAAGGATGGGTCAATCAGGCCGGGTTTCCGCAATTTGCTGTCAATGAAGTTCAGTCTTTGAACCCTTCTTCTAATCAATATTTGGTTAAATACCATCAAAAGCACTCTTTGGCGCTTGAATGTGCAGAAAATGTTCGTGTGGATGTGGCTTTTTACGGGAATAGCGGCGAGTATTGTTTGTTGGAGAGTCTCATCTTTTCGGGTGAAACAGGTCAGGTTGAAGTGGAACTCCCTTTTACTCCTCAGTTTTGGATTGTTGATCCGCTGAAAAAGTTGGCTGATGCGGTTGTTGATGAGCAGATTTTAGTGCCACCTACATCAATGATCACCTTTAATGATGGATTGGTACGACTTAAATCCACCCATCCTACCGATTCCGTGTCGGTTTATGTTGAGTATAATATGGTGGCAGCGGATTCATTACAAACTCCCAATCCTAATGTGTACCGAATTTCGGACAGACATTATTGGAAAATTGAGTATCCGGCCTGGCAAAGTATGACCGGTGAGTTGCACTTCAGATATTCGATCAATCAGTCTACCGATCCGGAATACTCTTTGATTGAAGGCTACTCCAGAGATCAGTTGATTTTGTTGTATAGACGCAATGGCACTGAGGATTGGCGGATTGTTCCGACTACGTTGCAGGGCAATCCTTATACCGGTTTTGTGATGACTAGTCACACGGCACCCGGAGAGTATCTCTTTGCTGTTGGTGATCAAACCGGTGGAACTCTGAATTATCGTCAGGAGACGGACTTTAAGATCTATCCCAATCCTTCTCAAGGAACTTTTTACACTGTGATTGAGGAAGCTAATTTCGAAAAATCGTTACTTTCCATCCTCGATCCTACCGGGTTGTTGGTTTATGAAGTTCCATTGTATTCGCCCATCCAACAACATCATCTTCACCATTTGGGTGCGGGACTTTATTTGGTTGAATGGAAGTCGGAGCAACGGGGTAAACAAACCTTGAAACTCTTGATTCAATAGTTTTGCTTTTATTATTTATTTGAAAACACTGCCGTCCGATAAAAATTAAAAACATCTCATAAAGATTTTTATAGTATTGATAATCAATACTATAAAATTTCAAAAATAATAAAATTCAAAAGTAACCCCCTTAGAAAAGTGTTAAGATTTCTAAGTTTTGATCTTGTTTTCTCCAGTCTTTTTCAGGATTTTCTAAGAAACTGAATAAGTTAATGTAGTTAAATAGATGAATTCGACAAAAACTAACTATATTTGAAAATGACCAC
>JAKPTX010000176.1 GCA_029570835.1 Bacteroidota bacterium | reverse complement strand
AAGGAGGAAACAAAGAGAGTCGCTAAGGTTACAAATTGAGAGTTAACCCCCAAAGAACGGGCAGCTTCACTTCCGAACTGCATGATATTCAAATCTTTAGAAAAATAAAAAAGTACAAAAACAGAGAATAAAAACAAGGGAAGAAAGAAAAGAATTTCCTGATAAGAAACAGAAGCACAACTCCCCATGGTCCAAAAGATAATTTTCTGCATCTCCTGTTTGTTCATCACCATCAATAGGGTGATCGTCGCAGATATCAAAAAATTGACTGCAATCCCAGCTAATAATAACGTTTGAATCGAATTTCGATGTGTTACCCTCGCTATGCCCAAAATAAGCATCAACGTCAATAAAGCTGTGATCAGAGCCGGAATGGTAACTCCAAAAAAGAGCAGATCCCATCCTAAAATAAAGGCAATAGCCGCTCCCAGAGAAGCTCCGGAAGAGATTCCTATGATGTAAGGGTCACAAATGGGATTTCTAAAAACAGATTGAAAAACTGCTCCACAGATTGCCAAAGAGGCTCCGCCCAATATGGAAAAGATTACCCTGGGAACTCTCAACTGCAAAATCGTCAAAACATACCCTTCTGAGTATCCGGAAACATCCGTTATACCCAATGGAGAAAGTAAAATTTTAACAACATCAGCAAATGGGATAGGAACAACCCCTATAGTAATTGCCACTATCCCACTTATGATCAATAAGAGCGAAAAAAGAAAAACAGATAAGCCTATTTTAATTTTCACTATTTTTTATCAAGATTTCAGATCGATTAACATTTATCCAAAGCCTGCTCCAGGTCTTTCTTGATATCTTCTATATCTTCTATTCCTACTGCAAAACGAACCAAACCGTCAGAAATTCCGCTGGCAATACGAGCCTCTTTACTCATTTTTGAGTGCGTCATGGAAGCAGGGTGTGAAATCAATGATTCAACACCACCCAATGAAACAGCCAAATAGATAAATTTTAAGTTATCCATCAACACTTTACCCGCCTCATATCCTCCTTTTAGTCCAAAACATAATAATGAACCGGGTCCATCCATCTGTTCTTGTCCCAGTTTATACTGTGGATGTGAAGGAAGACCCGGATAGCTAACCCACTCAATTTTAGGGTGTTTTTCTAACCATTCGGCTAAAATTTGTGCTGATTCTTGTTGTTTTAAAACACGAATTGACAAGGTTCTCAGCCCTCTATTAACCATAAATGCTTGTGTCGGATCCATATTACATCCCAACATAGTCATAGTTGGACGTACAATTTTATCCAACTCTTCAGTTTTTACAATTATTGCACCGGCAACAATATCAGCATGACCATTTAAAAACTTAGTCATAGAATGCACCACAACGTCCGCACCCAACTCTATCGGTCTTTGTAAAACCGGACTACAAAACGTATTGTCTACAACTACTACCATATTGTGTTGATGTGCTATTTCAGAAGCCTTTTTAATATCAGTAATAGCCATCGTAGGGTTTGTAGGGGTCTCCAAATACAACATTTTTGTATTGGGTTGAATCGCCTTTTTAATATTCTCTATATTGGAAGTGTCTACATAGGTTGCTGTGATTCCATATCTAAACCAATATTTTTCCATTACAACTCTGGATGGACCATATACTGCATCAGTAGAAACAACGTGATCACCACTCTTTAGAAATGCCATATACACCGTATTTACCGCTGCCATTCCACTGGACACTACAATACCGTTTGCTCCACCTTCCAACTTTGCCAATGTTTGTTCTAAGGCTGTAATTGTGGGATTTCCCATTCTGGTATAAATATATCCGGGATCTTCACCTGCAAAACAGGCAGCACCGTGTTCAGCATTCTTAAATCTAAAAGTTGATGTTTGGTAAATGGGGAATACCGCGGCTCCATAGGGGTCATGCATCCCGGTTCCATGAACTAGTAATGAGTCAAATTTTAATGGTTCTTTCATGATATCTAAATTTATTATTATTATAAAATAGGTTAATTATTTTGTATTTTCAGGCCTTTAAACAGTGAGAATGGAATCAGTTGTGTAGCAAAAGCCAACAAAACCGCAAAGATACAACTAATAACAATCATATACAATGAGGAAAGTGGTAAAAATGTGTAAATTAAATAAACACCTCCTACAAATAAGAACAAATAGAGTAAAGTTTTTCCTATCGGAAGTACCTTTATACTCACTCCGAGTATTTTTAAAGCTAAGGTAAATTGGATCACACAAATCAGAGTTTGGGTAGATAAACTCGCTATAGCAGCTCCGGTAGCATGAAGACAGGGAATCAAAACAAGATTGAGAATTATGTTTAAACCTATCCCTATCAGTGAAGTAATATTCAGCATTCTCATATTCCCATTCGCGGTTAGGAGTGTTCCAAAAATATAAGTGAATGAGATTGGGATGAGACAGGGTATTAAAAATTGCAACACCCGGGCACTGGCCGAAATATGATCACGATAAAGCAACTCTAGTATAGGAACTCTGTAAAACAACAATATCACCACCGCAGTAATTGAAAAGAAAAAGAGCAAAGAAAATGAGGAGCGAATAATAGGGGTTATCTCCTCTTTGTTTTTTAACATTTTAGAAAATAGGGGGAGTAAAATTACCGAAAATAGGTAGGATATCATCACTAAGGCGTCTAATAATCTGAATACAGAGGCATAAACTCCGGTTTGGTAAGCTGCAATTGATTCGGGTAATATTCGCTCAATCATCACCGAATCGATTCGGTTATAAAAAGACATCAACAGATAAAGAATAGCAAATGGAAAACTTTTTTTCAATATCATCAAAGCAAAGGAACGGTTCCAGGAGAGTTTAAAGCGTCCGATTTTAGTGAGAATAATGATCAAAGCTGTCGCAGCGGTTATGATATATGCGGCTGTTTGCGCATACAGAAACCAGACGATCTGAAACGGTTCGGTTGTCCTTCCCCCCCATAATAAATAAGAACAAATCAAAATCATCAATAACCTGTCTAATACAGACAAAACACTATCGATTTTGAAATACAATAAAGCAGAAATATTGGATCGCAAATAGAGAATGAATGAGTTTAAAGCCTGATTAATGGCGGCAAAAAGAAGAATTTTTAGTTGAATTCCTTCATATCCTATGAAAAAAGCGGCAACAAATGTGATCAACAAATAAAGAGCTGCCAACAGCAGTTTCAAGGTGATTATTCCTGAAATATGCTTTTGTAGCAGATGGTTATGACGGGCAATATTACGATTATTGAAATTCGTAATCCCCATATCCAATATGGTATTGAACAGGAAAGTGAAGTTAAAAACAGCAAAATAGAGTCCATATTGCTCCGCTCCCACTCTATTTTGTACACCTACATCGATACCTAAAACCCAAAATGGTTTAATCAGCAGATTTAAAAAGAGAAGAAAAAAGATATTAAATACAAAATCGTTTTGTTTCACTATCTTAAATTACAATGTTGATGATCTTTTTAGGAACAATTATTACTTTTTTTACCTTATTTTCAGCTATCCACTTTTTAGCATCTTCATTTTCTAGAATATCTTCTTCAATCTGCTTTGGATTCCAGTCGGCAGGATATTCTTTAAAAAATCTGGTTTTCCCATTAAAAGAGACAGGATAGTTAAAAGAGGAGTCAATTAAAAAGCGTGGATCATATTTTGGAAACTCCACATTAAAAACCGAATCCTGATTGCCTAACAGCGACCACAACTCTTCAGCGATATGAGGAGCATAAGCGGACAGCAATACAGTTAAAGGCTCTAATATGGCTCTTTTATTGCACTTTTTGTCTGTCAATTCATTCACACAAATCATAAAAGCACTGACAGCAGTATTGAAAGAGAATTTCTCTGTGTCATTTTCCACCTTTTGGATTGTCTTGTGCAAAATTTTCAATTCATCTTTGTCAGGCTCCTGATCCGACACTTGGAAATTATAGTCAGCATCATGGAATAACCTCCAGAACTTTCTCAAAAAACGGAATACACCTTCAATACCATTAGTATCCCAAGGTTTTGCCAATTCCAACGGACCTAAGAACATTTCATACATCCGCAACGTATCGGCTCCATATTTCTCTACCAACTGATCGGGATTTTGTACATTAAATTTTGATTTTGACATCTTTTCCACTTCCCAACCACAAATATATTCTCCATTTTCCAAAATCATTTCAGCAGATTCCAGTTCCGGTTTCCACTTTTTGAAAGCCTCGATATCCAAACGATCATGATGCACTATATTGATATCCACATGAATGGGTGTTACCTCATATTGATCCTTCAATCCATAAGAAACAAATTGGTTTGTTCCATTGATTCTGTACACAAAATTGGATCTACCCTGGATCATTCCCTGATTGATCAACTTTTTAAATGGCTCCTCCTTAACAGCCACACCGATATCATACAGAAACATATTCCAGAAACGGGAATAGATCAGGTGCCCTGTGGCGTGTTCTGCTCCTCCCACATAAATATCCACATTTTCCCAGTATTGATTAGCTTCCCGGGAAACCAATCCCTGATTATTATGAGGATCCATATATCTCAAAAAATAAGCACTTGACCCGGCGAAACCGGGCATTGTTGCCGTTTCTAACGGATATCCGTCACTATTTTTCCAATTTTTTGCTCTTGCCAAAGGAGGCTCACCCTGTTCAGTAGGCAAATAGCAATCAATCTCCGGCAACAACAAAGGTAACTCAGACTCTGGGAGCATATAAGGTATTTCGTTTTTGTAGTACACAGGAAAGGGTTCTCCCCAATATCTCTGACGACTAAAAATTGCATCCCTCAATCTGTAATTAATTGTTCCATAGCCTATTCCTGACTTAATCACCTCTTCAATAATAACCTGAGCACCCTCTTTTACACTCATACCATTGATCAAAGGAGAGTTGACACAAGTTCCCTCTTTTGCCTCAAAAGCTTCCACGCTGATATCTCCACCACTTATTACTTCAACAATCGGGAGATTGAAGAATTTTGCAAAGTTATAGTCTCTGGAATCATGGGCGGGGACAGCCATAATCGCTCCGGTACCATAACCTGCCAATACATATTCAGCAACATAAATTGGAATTCTATCTTTAGTAAATGGATGAATTGCATAGGCTCCTGTAAAAATGCCCGAAACTTTTTTTACTTCCGTTTGTCTCTCTGTTTCCGAGCGATTTTTGGCATAAGTAACATATTTCTCCACCTCCGCTTTTTGATCTTCCGTAACAATTTGCTCAATCAAATGATGTTCAGGTGCCAAAACCATAAATGAAACGCCGTAAATAGTATCGGGGCGAGTAGTAAATATATCTAATGTTTGAGAGTGATTTTCAATCTGAAACTGAATAAAAGCACCTTCACTTCTACCAATCCAATTTCTTTGAATCTCTTTCAAAGAATCAGACCATTGTAGTTTTTCTAAACCACTGAGCAGTCTCTCGGCATAAGCAGTGATTCTAAGAATCCACTGTTTCATTAATTTTCTCTCCACAGGAAAACCACCTCTTTCAGAATAGCCATTCACTACCTCATCATTGGCTAATACTGTCCCCAATCCCGGACACCAATTTACCCATGTATCAGCTTGATAAGCCAATCTATAATTCAATAAAATCGATTGTTTCTCCTCTTCGGCATAATTATTCCATTCTTCAGCACTGAAATGAAGTGGTTCTGTTTGAGCTGCTTTGAGTCCTGAAGTGCCCTTCTTCTCAAAATACGCTATCAACTGATCAATCGGTTCTGCTTTTTCAGATTGAGTAGAAAAGTAGTGATTAAAGAGTTGGATAAATGTCCACTGAGTCCATTTATAATAGGAGGGATCAGAAGTTGCAAAAGAACGCTTCCAATCATAAGAAAATCCCAAATAATCCAGCTGTTTTTTATATTTTTCAATATTAATTGCTGTTGTTTTAGCCGGATGTTGCCCTGTCTGAATCGCATATTGTTCCGCGGGAAGACCAAAAGCATCAAATCCCATGGGGTGCAGAACATTAAATCCCTTCTGTTTTTTGTATCTTGCGTAGATATCTGTTGCGATATAGCCCATTGGATGCCCCACATGTAATCCGGCACCAGATGGATAAGGGAACATATCCAATATATAGAACTTAGGTTTTTGGGGGTCAACTTTTACTCTAAAGATCTCATTTTCTTTCCAGTAAGATTGCCATTTATTTTCAATTTCATTAAATAGATATTCCATACAATTTCGAGATTAATAAAATGAATCGGTTTGCAAAAATACAAAAAAAAGCCATCCTTACAGGATAGCTTTTTTCTTGATTATAATGATCTTTTAAAACTCCCACAATTCATGCTCAAATTGTCTAATCTTTTCATTTATTCTTTCAGATTCGATTCTTTGATCTCTGGAGTTTTTAATATATTCTGAGATTTCTCTATCACTATAAGTGTTTTGCTCTCTGTAAACAAGGCTTGCAAACTGTCTTTTCCATGTCAATGCATCATCATAAGAAATTCTTGCCGCATTATTTTTAACATTATACATCTCTTGTCGTACGAGATAAGGTCTTAACTCCTCCCAATATATAAACCCTACGCTTCTCATACCGGGTTCCCCTGCGATCGCATCATCTTCATCACTCAACGAAGCACCTTCGGCCACATTGACATGTTTGATATATTCTACAATCGGTTCAATAGTTAGGATTCTAACATCCAATACGGAACGTTGTTTGTCGAAAATCCAAAGCTCTTTAATTCTATAATATAGAATTTTATCGGCGCCGTATTCATCAAAAACCTGTTCTGATCCGGTCTCTTCTCCTTCCTCATTATAATAATATTGCACTCTCGACTCTGACAAAGCTGTTCTCACAGCCTCCAAAGGTTTTTTCATAGTACAAAACTCATCATCATAAATCGGCAGGGCATTGGGATTATCAGGATTTTTATAATCGGCAGCATCAAAAATTGTTTGAGCTAAACTTTTCCACGTCCCACGAGTTGCTGTTGGGAAATAGTATGGATGATTTCTCTTCTCTCTCATGTCCAAAGTTCTCCACACTGTATGATAATACATCACGTCTGCTTCTCTGATATAAGCAGGTGGCACGGGAACTGAAAATGTATCTGTTTCCATTTTTTCCCAAGCAAATTCAACGGGTTTTCTCACAAGCTCAGGTTGATCCAAGGTAGTTCCATCCTCTTGTGCAAAAACGATTCCGACAAAAAGAAGTGCGGTAACAATAAGGGCAATTTTTTTCATTTCTATAGATTTAATCAATTATCTAATACGTACTATAATATCTGTAAGCGTCCTCGTTCCAGCAGGAGAGGTTGCTCTAATTCCTGAGAACCAAATCTGTGTTCCGGGAGCTGCATTTCTAATTTTAGTTTTCAAAGCCTCTGTAAAAGCACCACCTTGGATAGTTATAGGTGATTCATCCATTCCTCTAACGGTAAATATCACCTGGTATGATTGGACAGTCCACTTTAAGTCATAGGCAAAATCTTGCCCCATAGTAGCACTTACAAATGGGTTTGCTGCTAATTCTCCTTTAGTAACCCTACCCCCTGTTATGTTACCGCCGACTTTTGCAACCGGATTGGGTACACGTCTAACACGGAATACTGTGCCTCCCATTGCGGTGGACTTTCCACCCGCATTAGCTCTCACATTAACAGTAACGGTTTTTCCTGCCAAAGACTCCGGAACAGTAATATCAAAAGTTCCGGGTCCTGTTTTTGTTTGTGACCCACCTCCTACTAATTCAATACTGATATTATCAGGCGGTACAGAAGCATTAACTGAAACAGGGTTTGGTATACCGGCATAGAAAAGATTCATTTTCTCAGCAGCTACAGTAGCTGTTGGTCTTAACACAGTATATTTATCTTTAAAAGGATAATCCCTGGTTGAACCATCAGGGGTAGTAACACGAATAAACCCGGCATATTTATGCTCACCCGGTGCACCTCCGGTAAGATCCAATTGAACTAAACCTTCTTCACCTTCAAGGCGTGTAGCACCTTCTGTAGAAGTTAGCGTATCAACACCCATTTTATAATAAACTTCAGGTTGTTGTCTGTCATCATAGGCGGCCACAATAATACCCGCAGAATATTTATCTCCTTGGAAGACCATCTGAGAAACCGGAATAGCTTTAGCAGAAATCTTGTTAAATTTAAAGTCATCAGCAGTTGTAGAACCAATAGCATAACTAATCATTGTAGATTGAGCATTTCTTACCTCCCCAATTGTTTTATTCAATAGAGTATAAGCTGCTATCATAATTTGGTTAGCAAAGTAGTGTATTTCCCAAGTTTCTTCTTTATTATCATTATTCCTATATTTAGTATTTTTTCCCTCAACATCCAAACCAATAATAAGGTCAAACTCTTTCTTTTTATCTCCCTCCACTATAGAGAGTAGTTTCTTCTTATATTCTATGATTTTATTCTTAAGATCAATCGCTTTACCGGTTTTCAAGGAACCATCATCAAACATAAAGCTATGAACCTTACTAATGTTGTCTTTTGATCTAATATCGGTAGCTTTTTTAATTGTACCGTCAGGATTTTTATCAGTTTTATCAACAGTAATTAATAATTCTGACTTAATCTCTTCTATATATTTTACCAATGCATCAGACTCTCTGATAATCATGGTAACCATCTGTTCAGCTTCTTTAACTTTTTCTTCCCCTTGAGATGCCTTTTCCTTAGCTAAGGTTTGTTCCAGTCTTGATATACTCTGATTGGCAATCACTGTAGAGTTCACCAGAGTCTCATCCACTACTGCAAATGCATCCAAAACATCTTTCGATACATTCAATGCAAGCAGAGCAAGATAAACCAGATACATCATCCCAATCATACGTTGCCGGGGGGTTTCCGGACAATTTGTTGCAGCCATACAGTTTTTTTTCTTTTTTAGTTAATAATAATTTTAATTATGATTGAGATTATTTATTAGTACCACCCATAGCGGCTAACATATTTCCGTAGATATTACTAATTTGCGCTACGCTCTTAGTCAATTTATCCATCTCTTCTTTATACTTCATTGTTTGATCCAAAGATAAATGAAGGGTATCAGCGTACGCCTTGACACTTTCTTCCATCTTTTTATAGCTATCCACAATCACTTCTGTACTTTTAGATTGTGCATCAAAAGCTGAGGATAAAGCAGAGGCAGTCTTATCATACTGAAGAGTCAGGTTACGAGCTGATTCACCAGCTTTAGTAAGGCTACTTACATAGTTATCTGTTGCAGCAGTTGCGTCAGCTGCCCCGGATAATTTTTTCGCATTTTCTGACAGGTTTCTCATACCAACAGCCAAGCTTTCAATCAATTCCGGACCAATTTTTGCTTCTTCCAGCATCGCATCCAATTGCTGAGTAACATTCCCTTTTGGTAACTCTTTCCCCTTAGATTTTTTATCTGGAACACCTTCGTCAAGACCCACCGCTAATTCGGGATATACAAGAGCCCAGTTGTACTCAACGTGGAGCGGTTCAAACGCAGAAAAGAAGAAAATAGTTGCTTCCGTAAACATCCCTACAATCAAAATAACGTCAGCACCGGGCCAGTGAATAATTTTAAATAATGCTCCGATAATTACTGCTGCTGCACCCCATCCGTACAGTTTAGACATGAAGTTCTTGTAACCTTTACTTCTTACAAGTTGATAAAGTGTCATAATTTTTTCTTTTTAAGTTAATGATTAATTAATTATAATATTTAAAATTTTTAATATACATGTGAGTCAGATCTACGATTGTCACCTCTGTTTCTTCCCATATAAGATTGTACGCAACGGAATCCAACATACGACTTAGCTGTATCTTGATATTCATACGTTTTAGCGTAGACAGTTGTATAGTAACTAATATCTTTCCATGATCCACCTCTGATCACTTTTCTTTTCTTTTCAGGAACATCTCCTTTTTTAGCATAGTAAACGTAGCTGGGGTTCAAATCATGTGTAAAATTCACTGATGATTCATCAAAAGCATCATTACACCACTCAGCCACATTTCCTGACATATCAAACAGACCGAAGTCATTGGGATGATAGTGAGCTACAATAGCAGGATACATATTATCATCAGCAATATAGTTTCCTCTTTGAGGTTTGAAGTTACTCAAGAAACAACCATTCACATTTTGAGTATACGGACCACCCCAAGGATATGGGTTTGCATTCAGACCACCTCTTGCTGCCCATTCCCATTCTGCTTCAGTAGGTAATCTGAACTCATGTTCATGAGCCATATCCCCTTGAGAACTTAAATAAGCATGTCTGATATGAGTTCTCCAGTAAACAAATGCTCTGGCTTGTCTCCAGCTAATTCCAACAACAGGGTAGTGATCATATTGTGGATGAGAGAAGTAATTCAGCGTCATCGGTTCATTATAAGAATAGGTATAGTCATGATTCCAGCACAAAGTATCCGGATAAATATTAACTACATCTTTTCTAATAAATCTTTCAAACCCGCCATTCAGGTGACTACCACGATTAGCATAAATACCCCCTAAATCACTACCTTCCTTTTCTTTAACAGCTGCACCTCGAATTGATGGATCATCTCTATCCTGATATGCACTCAAATCCATAACCCAATACTCAAAATTAAGGTTAGAAATATTAAGTCCACCTGGACGGTAGTGATAGAATCTAGTGTTAATTTTAGCAAGTAGAGGGCTCAACGCTTCGATTTCTTCTTCGTCTTTAGTATCCCAAGGGATCTCCTCTTTCCAATTGATTAACTTAGGTTCAATCACAGAACCCTCTTCATTATCACCATAGGCTGTTTTTCTGGTATATCTCATATAGTGACCATACTTTCCTCTAATTTCGTCCTCTTCAAGATCTCCGAGTAAGCAATGCGCAATGGAGTCTCTCACCCAATACACAAATTGACGATATTCGTTGTTTGTGATTTCGGTTTCATCCATCCAAACAGCAGAAACGGTCACACTTTTAGATTGGTTTGTCAAAGCAAAAGGAACATCTTGATCACCTACTCCCATTGTATAGTGTCCTGCAGGAACATATACCATGCCGTATGGTGAAAGATCATTGAATTCCGGTCTATCTTGTACCCCTACCAATTGACCATCTCCTGAATTTTTACAAGCTGCAACTAATAGAGCGAGTAATAATACAAATGCTAATTTTTTCATATTGTTCACCATTATTATGTACAAAAACGTTTATTTCTCTATTTTTATTTTATAACTAGTACTGATTTTTATATAAATACCGTGTTGACCCATATCCGGAGAAGTATTCCGGTTTAAATATATCAAAACAGTACCTCACTACCAACTCTATATCCCCCATACTTCTATTGGATTGATATCTCCCCAATTTACTTGTAGTAAAACTATAAGCTATCCCCATATCAAGTCCTTTTAAGTAAGGATTCGGATCATTATAAAAGGGTTTTGCTCCAAAAACAACCGATACTGCATCATCAATACGGTAATGCAGCCCCCCCCACAATATATTGTTGTAACGTGCAATCAATAAAAGATCAAACTGAACGATACTCATGTCTGTTTTCAACATAGCCTGAGGTTCAATACTCCAGGCAGGATCAAAAGGAACGATGTAAATATACCCTCCATGTGCATATAAATGTCTCGACAATTTCATCAAACTTTCATTCCCCGAAATTCGAACATTGGTTAATAATTGAGTTGCTGCCAAACCGGCATACCAAGTATTAGCCTTATAGAATAGCCCAAAGTTAAGATCAAAATTCATTAAAGGATCTTTTACTATGGCTTCAATAACAGGGTCCCCCTCTTGACTGGGTCTTAAGTCTGCATCAACGAGCGACTGCTGAAGAAATCCTAATTGTAACCCTATACCTAATCTTCCTGTGGGTAGATTCAACTTATATGCATACCCCAATCTAAGTCCAATATTTTCAAACTGCCCGTTCTTATCCTTAATCAGGGATAGTCCCAATCCTCCACGAATTTTTCTTAAATAGGACTCCATGTTAAATAAAATCTGTTGCCCACCTGTACTCATAGATGAATCCGTATCAGGAACTACATCACGGTAACCCATATATTGTTGACGAAATAATCCGGTAAAGCATAATGTATTGTGTTGTTCTCCAGCCGACCCCGGATTAAAATAATAGTGTGCCCACGGAAATAAAGTAAATTGAGCATCTTGTTGCGCATTAGCATAAAAGAAACCAAACAATACAAAAAACAAAATAGTAATGCTTTTTCTCATACTCATCAAACTTAGTTTTACCATGACAAATTTTGTTATCCTTTTTGTATTCAATGATTTAGGAAGTTCTTTTTTTTCAACAGATTGAGTGTAAAACTAGTATACTCTCATTTTAAAAAAATGTTACAACCACAATCATTTTTTGCAAAAAAATTAACCCTCAAAAATAATAAAAATTTCTCTCCTATCAACCATTTTTTGGTTTCAAAACTCTTTTTTTTTTCTTTCCAATTTTAACAATTCATTGTTAACAAATATATCTCATTATTATTCAATAATTTAAGTATATTATTTGGATTTAGTCCAAATTTCATTTTTAAAAAAGAAATTTGATTTGAAGAGAGCCTGTATGTATCACCCTGTTTTGCCCTCCCTTTCTGCCGTTATATTGTAAGTCAAGAAAAAGATAATCGACTAATTTTGTTTGATACATTACACTCCAAAGCCAATTGCTTCCCTCAGTTTGTCCTTCCAATATTTCGTAGGCAAGATTCCCACCTATTTCCTGATTAGGTCGAAGATGAGCATATTTTAAATTGATTTGTAACATCCCTTTTTTTGCCATCCTGTAGTAAGACTCCGTTTCCACCTCATGACTTGAAACCTCTTCTTTTCCCAACAGATTGATCTTGAACTTATAATCATATTTAACTATCAAATGAATGGTTTCAGAATGTTGAAATTGAGATTCCAATTTCAAGTTATGAGTTTCGATAGTATAGTTTTTATTGTGAAAAAATTGTGAACTATGATGTTTAACTCCCACTTGATAGCCTGATTTTAAAATCAGGGAACGAGTTACTTTATACCTGATACTCCATTCATGCATCTTTAAAGTGAGCGCTTCAATGCCGTAGTAATAGTTGTTTTTATTGTACAACTGTTTATATATGTAATCTGCAATCCACTTCTGTGACGGGGATTGAAACAAAAAACGGTTATTTAAGTTAAGATCGCAATTCTCTACATCAGTATCATCTTTTAAAAACCCGAAAGGGTTCAGTGCTGAGAAAAGGGAATCAGTTTGAGTTTTTTGACCAATTTTAAAAGTAGTATGATTTGAAAAGAGAGTTACTATTTTTACAAATCGATTTTGGGGATTCCTCCAGATTTGCTGTGGTCTAATTTGCAACATTTGAGTCAGTTCCGTATTATAGGTGTTATAGTAATCATGCGAAGGAATCCATATTCTGATATAATCTGCTTCATTTTGAAATACCGCTACTTCAAATTCATCCAATTCCTCAACTCCATTGTTATTGTAGTCATTCCAAATATGAGTCCCCTGACCGGGTGCCACTTTCAAATAGGAAAAGATTTTCTTTTGTTCCATACCACTCCCTGCCTCGTAGTTCGCCTGATAAATAACCCCTTGATTAAAAAAGCGTCCCTGATAATTAATCCCCCCAACAAATAAATTCTCAAAAGAAGATTGCTGTAAAGAATCAAATAATTGCTCATTTCTATATGTTAAGGTAGATTTAATCGATTGTTTTATTGTAGGAGAATACTCAATCGCTGTTTGAAACTCATATCCTTTTTTTTCTTTGATAAACTTATTTTGAACCGCACGATGAGAAACAATATTTTTGGCTTGTATTAAATATTGAAACTGTAGAGTGTCATTGTTTTTTAAAAAAAGCGCTAACTCATTATATTTGTAGCTATTGCCTACCAATGTATCTTGTTTGTGATCTGTTAAACGATTCAACTCTGTTCTATCGTAAATCCCTAATTCAGTTTTTCTATTCACCATCGATAGCTGACTCTGCGTCCTGAAGAAATTACTATGAATCAAAAGGTCATGATTAAGCAGGTGGGAAGTTTGAGAAGTTAACCGAAAACGATTCCATTTAAGATTTGTATTCAACCCATTACGCAAGGCCAGAAGCTGTTTTTGGACTTGAAATAGTTCCGATTTCCATTGAATTAATCCATTTTGTTCATTGGATAAAGAAAGATTTAAAGTTCCCATTTGAGAAGCCTTATTTTTTGTAGTTTGATCATCAATATTGTAATCCTTATTGAATTCAATATCACGATTCTCCTCTAAAAGCAAAAAACGTGCACTCCTGATTTCGTAACCCAGCAAACTATTGAATAACCATCTTTTCGACTCCTCTTTTCGTTTAAACAATTCATTCTTAAATTGCAATAACAAATGATAGCCAACCCCGATTTGAGAATTGGAATCTCGATCTGAAAATAAATTCTGATTCAAATTTGAAAACACAAACTCCGAAGAGATCGTGATATATTTAGGTCCCTTGTATTGCACTCCTAAAGTTCCAATCTGATATCGTTGTGGGGTTTGCAGTTGAATTACCGGTTCATATTCTCCTTGTGGAATTCCGTTGATTGGGGGGACCCACACAAAAGCCCTTCCATTAGTAGCAGCAATGTTTAATTTATAGTTTCCTTTACCTGCTCCTAAGTAAGAGAAATTGAGCCGATAAAGGACCTCATCGGAGTTCGTACTTTGCTGATAAATGGTATAGATTACCCCATCAACTATAGTATCGACTTGAATATAAAGAGGTTCTCCCGGAAAATAGTCTGACAAAATAGCACCGGGATACAAGAATGTTGTTTCATTATGAAGTTGACTCATCATGAGCTTCATACTATCTGTCAACTGAGGCTGAATAGAGTGGTTTTTCATATCCTCCTCTTGGAAAAAGTTAAAAGTAACTTTAAATTGATCCTTCTCCCCGAGATTCATCTCATTAAAAGTATGCAATGTATAGCGGGAATAAGCCAAATCCGAATATTCATATTCAACATGAATCTCTTTTTCCGCGGTAATCAATATTTTAGGAGTAAAAATGATCTCTCCCAAATTATAGTCGATAACATAATCCTCATCTTTTCCTCTTGTCAACATTTTATTGTCCACGTAAACTCTCTCCGATCCATACAACACCATGATTGTTCCCTCTCCCACATTACCCGTTAGTTTATAGGGACCTTGTCTACCATTTTGAGGAACTATTTTTTGTTTATAGTATTTACCTTTGGAGATTCCTGCACCTGTTCTACTCTTCACAGTTCCTTCATTTTTGAGCGGGAACAAGGTTTCAATCTCCAAACCCAAATTTTTTTTACCGGTTCGTAGAAAATAACTTTCCGGTGAAACGATATCAATGTCTCCCCCATTAATTTTTAACTTTTTTTTGATATCCAGTGTAATAAAAATCTTGTCAAATTCTTGAATTGTTCTGGTGTTTCCATCCGGTTGAATGGGCAGTGTTCGATCTGTAATATTAGCCCTAAGCTCCACATCGGAAGCCAAATAACCGGAAACTTGCAGATTCAACGAAGAATTTAACACAAAATCCTGATTATTCCCAATGGTTACCCCTCTTGTAATACTCCCGGATCTCTCCAATTGAGCATCTGAACCATAATCGAGCAAATAAGAACCGGGCACATTGAGTTTCTCAGGTATATAGATGGTTCCTTTTTCCCGAATTAATGAAGTTGGTTTATTGGAAATATGATGAGCAAAACTTTGACTGAATGCTTTATATTGAAAGTTTAAAGTTTTTCCATACAAAGTCGAATCGTTCAGACAGATGCGCCCATGAATACAATCCACACTATACTGAGAGGGTAAAACCCCTTCAATAATCAGTGACCCGGGCAATATAGATAAACTATCCAGGAACAGCGTATCCCGATCAACAAAAACCTGCTTAAATCTTGGAATTACACTCTCTTGTGCTTGAAGATTCCAGATCCAGGAGAAAAAAAACAAAAAAAATATAAGAAACTGTCTCAAAGAATCGATTTCCTTTTATATCAATAACTTCAAAAATGCTATTATATTTCACAAAATAATGTACTTTTGCAAAAAAAAGATGAAAAAGGAGGAACGTCTACTTTTTTGGGGAGTCATATCATTACTGGGTATGATCGCGTTATATCCTCTCAATCGGGTTGGTATTGCAACCGGAGATGATTTTGGATATATGATTTGGTCTTTGGATCATTTTTTAGAAGGCTCCATTGCATACGCTAAAAGTACGGGAAGATTCTATTTTATTCTGGTTCAATGGATTTACAAAATCCCCTATCTTTTCGATAATCAACTCTATTTTCACACCATGTTGATTCTTCCTATTCTAGCCTCTTTCATTCTTTTTGTTACGTTGATTCACCGGATATTCAAGAATCAATTTGTTACACTACTGACAGCACTACTGATCACTTTGTTCTATCAAATTTCGGGAGGACACTCTGCCACTGCAGCTTATCCTTTCTACTTCTCATTTTCTTTCTCCCTTATTATCGGATCGTTTCATTTACTATACTCCTACATTCAGGAAGGCCGCTATTATCTCTTACTGATTTCAGCACTACTGTTTGGAATTGCCACTGTTTTTTACGAGAGCTACCTGGTTTACTATCTCTTAATTTTCATCTTTATCATCCATCGCTACTCATGGAGTTCGCTTAAAGAAAAGAAAAAAAGAATTCATTTGTACAAAGAACTCGTTCCATTTGTCTTTTTTGGGATACTCTATTTAACTACTTATTACCTCTTTTTTAAATCAACACCTTCTCAATACGGAGGAAATACCCTGGCATCCCAGTTTAATTTCTCTCTTTTCCTTAAGGCTTTGGCAACCATGACGC
>JAKPTX010000045.1 GCA_029570835.1 Bacteroidota bacterium | reverse complement strand
TCAACGAATTGGACGTGAACCTTGTCCTTATGATATTATGTAGCTGACAATGAGAAAGTTAATCACTTTTTGCTGGTTTTCTATCGTGAGTTTCAATCTGGTTTGGGCGCAACTCGTCCCTCAGGATGTACAGTTTCGCTTGGATCAGATTAAATATATCAAGGAAACCGTGCAACCGGTGATTGTTACGCCTTTGCCGAGCTACATTAACACGCCCTATTCCGAGTTTCGGGGCGAACTGCTGCCCGACTCTACGTTTATTTACTCCTCCTTCTCCTCTGTGGAAGGAAGCGGATACAGTACACTCTTTAGCGCATACCGATTAGGCAGGATTTACAGCTCACAATTGACCGAAAGCGGATATACGTCCCCTTCCCCCCTTAATTCTAAAATCAATAGTAAAAAATTCTACAATATCAACTTTTGCTTCGATAAAAGTAAAAAACGACTCTTTTTTACACGCTGTTCCAAAGGAGTTTACCCTGAGTTAAAGTGCACCATCTGGCAAAGCGATTGGCAGGACGGAAATTGGAATAAACCGACCCCACTACCGCCTATCATCAATGCACCGTACAAAAATACAACGCAACCCTGCTGGGTAGAGTACCCCAATTATGAAGTGCTCTATTTTGTGTCCAATCGGTCCGGTAGCGTGGGGGGATTGGATATCTGGTATTCCATTCACAAAGATGGGGAGTTCCAACAGCCTGTCAATCTGGGTCCTACCATCAATACTACAGGGGATGAAGTAACTCCTTTTTATGATTCTGAGAATCGGATTCTTTACTTTAGTTCAGATGAACATCTCGGCATCGGGGGATATGATATTTTCTACTCTTATGGGGCGTTGAACGAATGGGAAGAGCCGACCAATATGGGAGTTCCTTTCAATTCGGAATATAATGACGCTTATCTCACTTTCTATCAGCCACTTCAAAGCGGCTATTTCTCCTCTAACAGACCCAGCAATGTTTTTGTTAATCGGGAATGTTGCAGCGATATTTATCATTTTGAGTGGGATCTGCCTGGTGATACCCTGATTACTGAAGAACCTCAAGACACGGTGACCATCGAAGAAAAATTGTGGCAATTGCTACCCATAACCCTCTATTTTGACAACGACCAGCCGGATCCTAAATCAAATAAAACAAGCACAAATCAGAATTATCAGCAAACCGTATCCGATTATATCGCAAAAAAAGAGCTTTTTATGACGCAATATACTGAATCTCTGTCGGGAGATGAGGCTTCTGCAGCAAGAAGAGAGATGGAACTCTTTTTTAGAGATTCAATCAAGGGGGGATATGAACAGTTGCTCCTCTTCACCAAAGCGTTGGCTCAAGCGGTTGAAAGTGGCAAAAAGATAGAGATCACCATTCATGGATATGCCAGTCCGCTGCACAAATCGGAGTACAATCTCAAGCTCTCGTCACGCCGGATTGCTTCCGTGATCAACTTCCTCAAAACCTATCAGGATGGCCTGCTGCTCCCCTATTTCGACGGTTCCAAACCGGGCAGGATTACTGTTGTGGAAGTGCCCATGGGTAGTGAAGTGGGTAAAAAGAAAAGAATCGAGGATCGCCTTTCTCATAAGCGGGAATCGGTATATGGTATCGCTGCGTCAAAGGAGAGAAAAATTAAAATTATTGCAATAGAAATTGAATAAGTACAGATATTATGAAACATAAAGAGTGGATTGATGCTGCTTTTGAAGAAGCATACAAAGGAATGAGAAACAATGCCGGAGGCCCGTTCGGGGCTGTGGTGGTACTCAATAATCAAATTGTAGGACGAGGACACAATCAGGTTACCTCCACCCATGATCCGACAGCACATGCTGAGATGGTCGCCCTGAGAGATGCGTGCAGAAAGCTGAAACAGTTTCACCTGGTCGATGCAGATATTTACACCACCTCTGAACCTTGTCCGATGTGCCTGGCAGCACTCTATTGGGCAAATATCAAGAAGATTTACTACAGCACCGACAAACATCAGGTTGCTGAAATCGGATTTAGTGACCAGTTTATCTATGAACAGTTCAAACTCCCGGAAGAGGAACGATTAATCCCCATCGAGCAAATCGATTTGGAAAAAGGGAAAGCCCTGTTTGAGGAGTGGCGGAATAAGGAGGATAAAACACCCTATTAGGGATTTCGGAGGGCGGATTTCGGATTTCGGATTTAAAAAAAGGCGGAAGGCGGAATCAAAAAAAGGCGAAAGTCGAAAGTAGAAAGTCGAAATAAAATTTCGAATTACGATGAACAAACCTAACCTCTATATTGGCTGTAGAGACGCAATGCTTTGCGTCTCTACAACCGCGTTCAATTTAAATTTC
Source organism: Bacteroidota bacterium (assembly GCA_029570835.1). Lineage (GTDB taxonomy): Bacteria > Bacteroidota > Bacteroidia > Bacteroidales > WCHB1-69 > UBA5429. Next base: position 7,819 of record JAKPTX010000045.1, on the reverse strand, counting down.
CCATTTTGTAATTACATGAATATCAAATTTTTGTTAACTCGGGGCGCGACTTGAAGTCGCACCCCGAGTATCCTGAATTTTGTAATTAACACTCCATATCAAAAATGGTAAATTTTCCAGAGTGGGGAAATAATCGATCCTAAAGATGATGGCTTTTCTGCCCCCCATTTATTTTTATTTCAAAAAGAAGAAATTAGAAATACAAAATAAATATACTTTAAATACCTGATAATCAAGAAATTCTAAATTCTAAATTCCAAATTTAAAACTTTCGCCTTCCGACTTTCGACTTTCGACTTCAAATTACTGTTTTAACACTTTTTCAATAAACTGCTCTCCCTCATCAGACATAATTTTGACGATATATAAGCCGTTGGGGAGATTTTTGATATCGATGCTGTTCCTATCCGGATTCAATTCCGCAGCAACCCTCTTACCCAAAATATCGTAGATCATGACCGATTTTGGCGTTACACCTGCAATATAAACCTCATCTTGTGCGGGATTGGGATAGATTGCAAAAGGAGTACTTTCCTCTTCTGTAACGGAACTATAGGGACCGCATGGATAAACATTATCATAAATCACTTGAAAACCGGGTATTATGGAAATCTCCTCATATAAATAATCAATCGTGAGTAAATCGTAATACAAGGGAATTAAATCATCATTTTCACAATAAATATAGATGTTTCTCCATAAAGTATCACCACTGATTGGAGACACATAAGGATCATAAATATAATGTTCTATATCATATTGCATCAAGATTTGATTCATCCATATATTGTTAGATCTGGTTGAAGAAGAAGGTACAAGCGTCGGATTAAAGTAGTGTTGATAAAAACCTAAAGTAATCATACCATGATTTGTGGATACCAGTTCTCCATTTTGGTACAGTGGATTATAATAAGGCAATGCTACACCATTAAAAAGACCGCGATAACATTGGGCTAAAAACTGCATGCATTTGTATTCTTCCTGAGCATACTCCGGATCCAGTTGGATTTGATAAAATGCAAATTTGTTGGTATAAGGAGCTACATAAAAAGAATCCACAAATCTGTAATCTATAACATGATAATCTTCAAATAGCATATTGAGTCCGGGATTTCCACTACGATTCCCATCTACGGGATAAGCATCAGCACTTTCGGGAACAACCCAAATAATTCCTGTGCGTTGTGCAAAAATATCATTCACCCCACTAAACAGAATGAAAGAAAATAAGAAAAAAAGGATAATAAAAGGATTTTTCTTCATGGCTGTAGAGTTTTTATTTTTATTCCATAACCCTCACCTCACAATCAACCCTCGAAGATACAACTTTTTTTAATACACTCGGATAAAAATCGGGAAATAAATCTAAAAAAATACAATTGATGACAATTCTAATTTTTTTATGTAAATAATAAGCATTTACTCGGGGTGCGACTTCAAGTTATAAACCGAGTAGTAAGTCACACGAATAGTAGTCGCGCCCCGAGTAGCTCAATTTTCATTCCGAAATCCGAAATCCGAAATCCGAAATTTTTTCAATACACCTAATTTTTTTCAGAATGCAATATCTTAAAAAAAGAACCCAGTAATTGAGCTACCTCACCGGCGCTCCCGGATTGGTCTCTTTTTCCGGTGTCAGCAGAACCAATTCGCCTTTACTGTTTTCCGCCAGCAGCAACATGCCATGCGATGAAACTCCTTTGATCTCCTTAGGTTGCAAATTGATCAACATCAACACCTCTTTGCCGATCAGAGTTTCAGGCTCATAAAACTCGGCAATACCTGAAATAACCTCCCGTTGATCCACACCGGTATCCACCCATAACTTCAAGAGTTTCTTGGTTTTAGCTACCTTTTCCGCTTTCAAAATTTTACAAACCCGTAGGTCAACCTGCATAAATTGATCATACGAAATATCCTCTTTTGCCGGCTCAACTTCGATAGTTGTTTCTTGATTTTGTTCCCTTGTAGCTTCCAATTTTGCCACTTGTTTTTGAATGATTTCGTCTTCTATTTTTTCAAATAAATATTGGGGGGGGGCAATTTTTTCTCCGACACTCAACAAATCAGCTCTACCGCCCTCATTCCATGGCATTATAGGCAAGTACAACATCTCTCTCAGCTTCTGCATCGTGAAAGGAAAGAATGGTTCTCCTAACACTGACAGAGAAGCGCATATTTGGAGCGATAAATGGATAATCTTCGCCACCTCATCCCGATCCTCTTTGATCTTCTTCCAGGGTTCGGTATCAGTCAAGTACTTATTGCCCAACCGAGCCAGATTCATATATTCGGCCTGTGCTTCGCGGAAACGATACTTCTCGATCGAATCTCCTATAATTGATGGGAATTGGGCAATTTTAGCTACCATTTCCTCCTCTTCCGGTGTCAATTTGCCGATAGGCGGAACAATCCCATCAAAATATTTATGTGTTAACACAATGGTTCTGTTCACAAAATTACCCAAAATAGCCAACAACTCGTTGTTGTTTTTAGACTGAAAATCTGCCCATGTGAAGTCCGAATCTTTCGTTTCAGGAGCAATAGAGGTCAAAGTGTACCGCAACGTATCCTGTTTTCCTTCAAATTCTCTCAAATACTCATGCAGCCACACAGCCCAGTTGCGGGAAGTTGAGATTTTATCTCCTTCCAAATTTAAAAATTCATTGGCTGGCACATTTTCAGGTAAATTGTAGGAGCCTTCCGCTTTCAACATCGAAGGGAAAATGATACAGTGGAAAACAATATTGTCCTTTCCAATAAAATGGATCATGCGTGTTTCAGGATCTTTCCACCATTTTTCATAATTCTCTCCATGTTCATCACACCACTCTTTAGTAGCGGAGATATAACCAATCGGTGCATCAAACCATACGTACAATACCTTTCCCTCAGTTCCTTCCAAAGGCACTTTAACACCCCAATCCAAGTCACGGGTTACCGCACGGGGATGTAATCCGCTCTCCAACCAGGACTTGCATTGTCCATACACATTCACTTTCCAATCCTCCTTATGCTGCACCAAAATCCACTCTTTTAACCAATCTTCATACTGATCCAATGGGAGATACCAATGTTTGGTCTCTTTCATTACCGGCACATTGCCTGTCAATGTGGATTTCGGGTTGATCAAATCGGTTGCATTCAAGCTGGTACCGCAAGCTTCACATTGGTCGCCATACGCTTTTTCATTATTGCAATGAGGACAAGTTCCTGTCACATAACGATCTGCCAGGAATTGTGCTGCTTCACTGTCATAAAACTGATTTGAAACTTGTTCTATCAACAATCCTTTCTCATACAGGGTGGTAAAAAACTCACTGGCTGTCTGATGATGAATGGCGTTGGAAGTTCTGGAATAAATATCAAAAGTGATCCCCAGTTCCGCAAAAGAATCCTTAATGATTTGATGGTAATGGTCCACAATTTGTTGTGGGGTTTTATTTTCATTTCGAGCTTTTATTGTGATGGGAACACCATGTTCATCGGATCCTCCAATAAACAGAACCTCTTCCCCTTTGGCTCTTAAATATCTGCAATAGATATCGGCAGGGATATAAACTCCGGCCAGGTGCCCGATATGAATAGGTCCATTCGCGTAGGGTAAAGCTGTTGTAATGAGATGTCTTTTGGCCATAAAAAATATAGTTCTATGAATATTAAATCAATTAAAAATGAAGATTAACCCCTAAAGCAACAGGATTAACCCGATCTCCTCTTCCGTCTCTGAATAGAGGAATCAAACCATATCTGAAGTAGATTGAAACAGCACCAATTCCCATTGATACACGCGCATCACAGGCAATGGGGTTAATCGCACTCAACGGAATTTTATATGTTACATCTCTTTTGGGGTCATTAAGTCGATATTTGTAAAAACTGTAACCATACATTTTGATTCCTGTTTCCACCCCGGCCTGAATATAAAAAGATGTTTTTTTGAACGGTTTCTGCCACTCGAAAACAATCGGGATAGTTAAATATCCGGTTGCTACGTAGCTCTTATCATAATGTATATCACTCCATTCCTCAATCTGACGAACCCTGTCATTGATCACATAAAAGTAACGATTTTTATCTGCATTGAACCAATGAAAGCGGAATCCCATAGCGCCGGCAAGCAGAAAAGCAGAAGACTTTTCTCTACCTGAAAGTCTGAATGTATGGGTAAATGGAATCCATCCAAACTCGAAAGAGTTATATTTTAGAAGACCGTCACGGGTGTTTCCAATATCTCCCTCTGTTGACATCCAGTTAGATAAGCCAAAGGAAAAAGCGGCAAGGTGTGCCCGGTAATGTTTACGCTGCAAATTTCTGTAGTGTCTGAAAAAAGGTTGATTCGTTTTATTATCACCCTCAATTTGCTTCTTTTTATCACTGAGAATGGAGTCATTTTCAAAGAGATCTTCAATATATTTATCGATAATTTCAGTTAATTCGGAGAGATCCTCACTACAATCAACCCCCTCTTTATCTATAAATAGAGTATACCCATCTTCATTCTCCTGAATAGTAATTCTATTTCCATGTCGGTATATAGTAGTATCTAATTGTGCAGATGCCATCAAAAAGCCAAATCCTAAAAGAGTAAATAAAGTTATTTTTTTCATATTTAATTTTTTTTTGCAAAAGTATTGAAAAATAGTTGAAAATAAAAATAAATCTCGCAAATGAATGAAAAGTTTACTATATTTGCAAAAAAAAAATGAGAAAATGATAATAGTTACGGGAGCGGCCGGATTTATTGGCAGTTGTATGGTGCAAAAACTGAATAGTATGGGATTGTCCCATATTATACTTGTCGATGACTTTACTCAAGAAAAGAAAAAAAGAAATTGGATCGACAAACAATACACGGATAAAATTGATCGAAACGATTTTTTCAAATGGGGAGCCAATGAGCAACAAAAGATCAAAGCTATCATCCATTTGGGTGCCAGAACAGACACCACAGAACGGGATATGGGAATATTAAATCACTTGAATTTGGAGTATTCACAGCAGATGTGGAGTTTTGCAACCCAATATGGAATCCCACTCCTTTATGCTTCCTCTGCTGCTACATACGGAAATGGGGATTTTGGCTACGGGGACGATGTGGAACAAATAACGAAACTTCAACCCCTTAATCCTTATGGGCTCTCAAAGCAAAAATTTGATGAGTGGGTACTTAAACAACATCAAACACCCCCTTTGTGGGCCGGATTTAAGTTTTTTAATGTATTTGGCCCCAACGAGTACCATAAGGGAAGGATGGCTTCTGTCGTTTTTCACGCTTTTCATCAAATTCAGGAGAAAGGAGTAGTTCATTTGTTCAAATCACATAAACCGGAATTTCAACACGGAGAACAAATTCGTGATTTTATATACGTTAAGGATGTAACACACCTACTCTACTGGTTTCTTAAGAACAAACCCCAAAGTGGAATTTATAATTTGGGAACCGGGTTTGGAAGAACCTTCAATGCTTTGGTAGAATCTATTTTTGCCGCTCTACAACTGGAAACTCAGATCAACTATATCGATATCCCCGAAGATATCAGATCTCAATATCAATACTATACTCAAGCTGAAATGAAAAAAATAAGAAAAATAGGATATAAAAAACAGTTTAGACCTTTGGAAAGGAGTGTAAAGGAATATGTGACACAATATTTGTTGAAAGACAAAATTTTATAATTTCTATTTGTTGATTTTCAACTATTTGAATGAAAAAAGTAAGAAAAAATAATATTTATCTGATTTGAATTGAAATTTATGTATTTTTGTTCTATGAATTACTACAATTGAACAGACCATTACTAACTTAAAAAATAAAATATAATTTTAAAAATATGATGCAAAATATCTCTGACGCAGAGATCCATAAAATGTTGAAACGTTTTTTTGGATTTGATAAGTTTAAGGGAGATCAACTCAAGGTTATTAAAACATTAATGAAAGGGTCCGATGTGTTTGTAATTATGCCTACCGGTGCCGGAAAATCATTATGTTATCAACTTCCTGCTCTGTTGGCCGATGGTACAGCTATTGTTATTTCACCCTTAATCGCATTGATGAAAAACCAGGTTGATGCGCTTAGAAATTTTGGAACTGAATTGGGTATTGCCCACTTCATGAACTCCTCTTTGAATAAAGCTGAATTGAGAGCAGTTAAGGAAGACTTACTTTCCGGAAAAACAAAATTACTTTATGTTGCTCCTGAAACATTAACCAAAGAGGAAAATGTAGAATTTTTTCAAGATATTAATATCTCCTTTTTCGCAATCGATGAAGCACACTGTATTTCTGAGTGGGGGCATGATTTTAGACCTGAATACAGAAAGATTAGAGATGTTATTGAACTAATTAATCAAATAACACCTATCATCGCCCTTACTGCAACAGCTACACCTAAGGTACAAAGTGATATTCAGAAAAACCTGAAAATGGAAAAAGCTGAGGTCTTTATCTCCTCTTTTAATCGTCCCAACCTATATTATGAAGTAAGAGAAAAGACGAAAGATATTGATAAAGAACTCATTAAGTTTATCAAACAGCATCCCGGAAAATCGGGCATTATATACTGTCTCAGTAGAAAAAAAGTGGAAGAGTTGGCAGAGTTTCTTCAAGCTAATAAAATTCGTGCTCTTCCCTACCATGCCGGTCTGGATTCCCACACCAGAGTCGCAAACCAGGATGCTTTTTTGATGGAGGATTGCGAAGTAATTGTGGCAACCATCGCTTTTGGAATGGGTATTGATAAACCGGATGTGCGTTTTGTAATACACTACGATATGCCCAAAAGCCTGGAAGGGTACTATCAGGAAACCGGTCGCTCCGGAAGAGATGACGGGGAAGGCATTTGTATTGCTTTCTACGATATTAAAGACCTCTATAAACTGGAAAAATTCTCTACCAGAAAAGCAGTTGCCGAACAAGAGATTGTGAAACAACTCCTGGCTGAAACAGCTGCCTACGCTGAATCTACAGATTGTAGAAGAAAACATTTACTACACTATTTTGGAGAAGTATATGATCAAGACAATTGTAATTGTTGTGATATCTGTCTACATCCAAAACCTAAAATGAACGCCTCTGAACAGATCCAATTGGCGATCGAAGTGATCCAAACAGTGAAAGAACAGTTCCATGACACTCAAATTATTGACATCTTAACCGGACATAAGTCAACCTCGATTCTCAAATATAAACACAATAAATTAAAACAATTTGGAGAGGGAAGTGAATTTGATGACACCTTCTGGAAAAGCGTTTTAAGAGCTGCTATCTTTGAAGAATTGATTTACAAGGATATTGAAAATTACGGATTGCTGAAAATCTCTCCCAAAGGGCTTAAATATCTCGAAAAACCTTATGCAATCAGTGTCCCTAAACCTGCCCCAAAAGATAAAGATGAGGACGATGATGAACCGGAAGATGGCATGATGGCTAAGGGTGAAGCAATGGATAAAACCCTCTTCTCCCTCCTCAAAGATTTAAGAAAAAAAATATCTCAAAAAGAAAACATTCCGCCATTTATTATTTTTCAGGATCCGTCATTGGAGGATATGTGTATTCAATACCCTATATCCGTTGAGGAAATGGTCCATATTACCGGAGTAGGTGGAGGAAAAGCGCAGAAATATGGCAAACCTTTTGCCGACCTGATTAAAAAATATGTTGAGGACAATGAAATTGAAAGACCTCAAGATTATGTAGTTAAATCAGTTCCCAACAAAGGAGCTGTCAAACTCTATATCATTGAAGCCATCGATCGGAAATTACACTTTAAAGATATTGCCAATGCCAAAGGATTGGAGATGGATGAACTCATTAC
>JAKPTX010000179.1 GCA_029570835.1 Bacteroidota bacterium | reverse complement strand
GATTACTTTTAAGAAAGGACCATTAAATTTGGGGACAACCTGGCTGAGGTCAACATTGAAATCACATCCACTGAGTCCAAGTGTAACCAGCCTACGTCCCGTGTAAGCAGCACGCAGGTATCTGCCCAGGAACCCGTTGGCGCCGGTAATTAATGTGGTTGTCACTTACAGAGCTTCGATTGCATTTATATACTTTTCTGCCAGGTTATCCCGGTTGAACTCTGTTTGAGCAGTAAGCAGGGCATTTCTGCCCAATCGGTTTCTCTCAAAAGTATTGTCAGCAAGACATATTATAGCCTCAGCAAAACGCTCCGGGTTATTCTGAAGAACAGTGACACCGCATTGATTTTTCTCAATAAGGTCTTTTATCCATCCCTGAGTATTCTGGATCACTGGAACACCTGCTGCTAAAGAATCAAACAACTTGTTTGGAGAGTTAGTCTGTAGAACAGGGTAGTCTTTAAAAGTCATTAAAGATGCCCAGGCTTTACCATACCATTGAACAACCTCCTCTTTCGGAATCAGGCCCAAGAACATAATACATTTATTTTTTTTGCTAAAGGATTCCAGATATCTACGTTCCGACCCTTCTCCAATTATCACAAACCTGATATCAGTCCTGTCTATCAGCATTGCTGCCCTGACAAATTGGATGCAATCATCCATAAAACCAAGAGAACCGGCATAAATGAAATATTTTATGTTGTCTGAGTTATTCCTGTCTGTGATAGTATTCACAGCGCGGAAAAGCTCTAAATCAGATGCGTTGCTAACCTCTGATATGGGAACATCAGGGAAACGATCAGTTATTGATGTTATCATCCCCCTGCTGCAGGCGATTACCAATGAAGCATTGCGATAACATAATTTTTCAAACCAAAATGCAAGTCTGATAATCAACCTATTTCTCATTATGCCAAGTTCCACTGCCCCCTGGGGCCAAAGATCACGGACCTCAAAAACCATTTTTTTTCTCCTGAACCAACGGGCAGCAAGTGCAGGAATTCCTACGGTGATAGGACCCGAACTGGCGAGGACTACATCATAACGATATGTCAAAGCATACCAGATTGACATAAAAGCAAATCTTACAGCGTTAACAGCCCTCTTTATGGTAGATTTTCTATTTGAATCCGGAGAATTAATGATTATCAGGTTTATTCCCTCAATTTCAGATTTAGTAATAAATCTTTCTACTTTAATGTCTGACTTTTCATAAGGAGAGGTTACAACAGTGACTTGGTGTCCCTTTTTCACCCACCGGCGGGCAAACTCATAAATACGTGTTGACCAACTGCCTTTGGGTGTGCCGAAATATTGATAGAAAATTAAAATATTCATATTCCCAGCAACTTACCAAGCATGTAATCGGATTCAACAGGGTTAAAGGGTTCGTTACCTCCCCCTGGAGTGAAAGTTAGTTCTCCGAAATATATGTGGGAATCAACAACATAAAGATCAACTCTCACGAACTGAAACGGAGCGGAAAGCTTTCTGCAAACGTCAAGCATTTCATTCAATTGGCAAGGTCTTTCAATTGATTTTTCCGAAACAGCATAGCGAATAGAAAAATCTTGCCTTTCCCATTTATTATTAAAAAACGCTCTTCTATGATTTGTAAACCGGTCTATATCAACTTGTATTATTTGTGGTTTTCCTTTAAAACAGAAAAATTTATAATCGTATAGATTGTAGTTCAGCATTTCTTCACAAATAATAGCCGGCTTAATCGGCTTGTATTGATATTCTCGTGTAAGGTAAAATGCATTATTCTTCAACCATCTTTTAAACTTCTTTTTTACTTTTTTTTCATCCAGGAGGTATTTATCTCTGCATATAAGATTCCATCCGGATCCATGATTGGTTT
>JAKPTX010000166.1 GCA_029570835.1 Bacteroidota bacterium | reverse complement strand
TTTTTGAGTTGTATGGGTTTTTATTTTTTGATTAGCATTACTAAATTCTAATATTGAACTTGGGTAGTATAAATCATTAACATTATCAATCGGGGTTATTTGTCCATAAACTTCAAAATCCTTTGTAGGTTGAATTTTTTTCTTCCCCACGCTCTTTGTCTGCTTGGGCAACCATTTGGTTAAAGATGTGAGTAACCATTCCAACTTCCCAACCATTGCCAGTTACTTTTACCGTTTGGTTATCGCTTATTTCATCACAATAATTGTCGGGCAAATTCATCAATCTACATCTTTCAATTTTGGTGTAGTTCCTAAATGGTAATTTTCGGTTAAAAGCATCAGGGTGTCTCCCTACTTCCATTGTTGTTAAAACCGTATCTTTTGCCACAGTAGTAAGGCAGTTGCTTTTATCTCGGTTAGTGGCTCTTACTTCAAGGCATTGCGTTATCGGCACACTTTTATCATAATCTTGCCTTTTGCCTCGTTCATCTAATCTACGCCCTAAAATTGTTGCTTTGTTCAATCTTCTGCCACGTATTGCACTTGGTCCAATCATTTCGGTATCTTCCAAAATATCTTCAAGTTTTATTCCTTGGTCGGTTGGTTCTGTTATCTCAAAGTTTGCCCAGTACAATCTCACTCGGTTTTGAGCAGAAGTTAAAGCACTATTCAACTTTACAGGCTCAACGCCTAAATGTTGGCTTATTACGTCTTGGTATTCTTGTTTCATTACCACGTTTTCAAGTAGCCAGTATTTAGGCTTTACTTCCTTAATCAATCTTACAAACTCAAAAAACAGTTTACTACGTGGGTCTTCAAAATTCAACTGCTTACCACTAAAACTAAATCCTTGGCAAGGGCTACCACCCATAAGTAAGTCAATGTTTGGTAAATCATTTGCTTTTACTTTGGCTACATCACCAATCTGTTTAGTGTTCGGGTAGTTGCTTTGTGTTACCTTAATTGCGTGTTTATCAATTTCAGAAGCAAAATAGTTGTTTACCTTAACTCCTGCATTGTTCAGGGCTACTTGTCCACAACTAATTCCGTCAAATAGAGAGAGTACGTTAATACCCTCGCTCAAAAAAATATTATTACTACGTTCGTTTTTCATATCAAAGTTTTGTGTTTAAAATCCGCACCAGACAGCTAACATGGTATATAAAAAATAGCCTATGAAAGGTCGGTGCATAATATCAAAGTTTGTGGTCAGGCTACTTTTCATATACCTGAGCGTTAGGTGCAAGCGCAGCCGCTAACCTTCGGTGTTTTTGATTGCGGCTATTTCCGCTGCCATGTTTTTCGCCATTTCGTTAATGGATTTTTTCAGTTCCACGTTATCGGTTTTCATTGAGCGTAACAGTTCGGATGTGGCATCCAATAACTTTGAGTATTTCTCCCTCAGTTCATCCCGCTGCCGAAGTAGCTCAGAGGCATACTTCCTTGCTGTTTCTAAAGCAGTATCGTTAGTAACTATCCCATACGGGGATTCTTCTAATGCTTCTCTTAAACAATCTTCAAGTTCTTTCATTGCTCG
>JAKPTX010000156.1 GCA_029570835.1 Bacteroidota bacterium | reverse complement strand
TTGGTCTCCAAACCGAAAAATTGTGAGTTAAAACAGAAACAAAATAGTTATGTATGAATTCCTGCTTTTTTGCGTTATCCAGTGGATGAGATTCCCATATCATTCCCATATCGCGATATGGGAATGATATGGGAGTCATATTGGAGTTTTATTGAAATAATTTTGGGATTTTTTTGGGAATGATATTTATTCCGTGTGCTAATAGCAAGCTGTGATTTGATTTAGCCAGTTCTTTCAGAAAAGAAAGAATGTGCCGACCAGTTTTTAAAAAATGTTTTGTTTTGACTCACAATTTTTCAGATATATTAAACAGTTGCAGATTGGTTGTAAGGGAGAAAAGAATGTGGAGTGTGGTTACATTGAAAGTAGGTGAAAATTGTAAGTTAAGACAAGAAGCAAGCACACTTGCTAATGAGCTTCGCCAACCCCTCAAATTACACAATCGTGAAAGAATGTATTTTTTCACATCAGCAGGGTTGGATTGGAATTGTTCATAAATAGTGACTTCGGGGCGAATTTTTGTTTTGACTCACAATTTCTCAGATTTATTAACCAGTTGCAGATTGGTTGTAAGTGAGAAAAGAATGTGGGGTGCGGTTACATTTAAGGCAGGTGAAAATTGTGAGTCAAAACATCCCAGTGATTAAATCGTGAATTTTACGAGGGGCTTACGCACCCATCGCTATCCTTGTGTCGCCCTGACGGGCTCTAAAGGAATTAACAAATCTCAACCCTCTAAACCTTTTAAACCCTCTCAACCTTCTAAACCTCCTCAACCTTCTAAACCTTTTAAACCCTCTAAACCTTTTAACCCTTCTCAACCCTCTAAACCTCCTCAACCTTCTAAACCCTCTCAACCTCTTCTATTTAGTTCTGTTCAGTAGCAGATTTCAGATAAATCAATAACCTGCGTTGCTATTTCGCCTGTAAAATCATCATCACTAGTACCAATTAACATTTCCTGTAAATAAATTTCTTCCGTATTTTCGCTTTTGGGATAGTCGGAAAATTCTGTTCCGCTTCTTTTTTTACTATGTTTCTGCAAAAAACCCAAAAGTAATCTTCTTTCTTCTTTATTGAACAAATAATAGGGATCGTCAATCAACATAATCTTCGGTTTCAAGAGCAAAGACCGAATAAAGCAAAAAAACTTGCGTTCTGCCGGGCTTAAATATGCAGGTCTTAATTCCCATCCGCAATTCAAATTCAGCTCTTCCATCAAAAGTTTCAGTTCTTGTTCAAAAGCATTCTGGTCCTCGCTGGCAAACCTTTTGTTCCAAGGCAGAAGTAAATTCTCACATAG
>JAKPTX010000151.1 GCA_029570835.1 Bacteroidota bacterium | reverse complement strand
AAGGAAGGCAAGAACATAAGGGCACTTGAAAATGCAATAGGATTTTCGATAGATGTAAAACCGATGGAAAAACCTCAAGAAAAGAAAGGTAGGATCCCAGTTGAAGTTGACTTTAGGGAAAAATACATCCTTCTAAATGTTGAAAAAAGATTTGCACGCAAAAACATCAAAATATTCGTCGAGGATGGCTATCTTGATGAGGTAAACGTTCCAAAGTCAGGAAAGGTCAAGATATCAAACAAGAACCCTATGGCAGAACTGATAGAAGACGCTGTTTTAAATGGTAAAAACTTATATATAATGCTTTAAAATCCGATTTGGGACCAGTGGCCTAGTGGATATGGCGATAGCCTCCTAAGCTATAGGTCGGGGGTTCGAATCCCCCCTGGTCCGTTTTATAAACTACGAATTTTTATTCAATTTATCCTACCAAAATTATATAAATGTACCTTTTATCAAGAGTTCGGGAGCCAATGAGAATAACTTCTCAAAGGGTACAAAAAATTTTTTGGCTCCCCCAAAACGAAAATCAATAAATAATATTTTTAGGGTCTTTTTATGCCATGGAGTCTGAAGTTTGGAAGTATTTTTGGGATACCTGTAGAGCTTCATATCACGTTTCTGTTGCTTCTTCTGATGTTTTCATTCTTTGGCGTTATGCCCTTAATCGTTGTTATACTGTTATTTGTCTCTGTCTTTATACATGAACTAGCACACTCGCTAGTTGGAAGGCATTATGGTGCTAAGATTAAAAAGATTACCCTTCTCCCGATAGGGGGAGTTTCACAGATGGAGGCAATACCAAAATCCCATGAGTTTGCCATCGCGGTAATTGGGCCTGTCGCAAGTATCCTGATCGGAGTGATTCTGTTCCTTTTCGGATCTTTAGCCGGTGTTAAGATGTACTTTGATTTGAATTGGGTTGAATTAAACTCAGTTTCAGAGATCATAAGGGCTGTCATGTCCTTGAACTTTGTACTAGGATTATTCAACATAATCCCTGCATTTCCAATGGACGGGGGCAGAGTCCTAAGGGCCTTTTTAGCCTCAAGGATGGACTACCTCAAGGCAACTGAGCTCTCAGTTAGAATAGGCCAAGCACTTGCAATAGTTTTTGCCTTCGTCGGTATTTTTTATAATCCCTGGCTCATAATCATAGCATTTTTCATTTACATCGGAGGGATGAGTGAATACGAAACAAATCGTATGTCATCTCTTCTAAAAGGAATAAAGGTCAAGGATCTTATGATAAAAGATATCTTCACTGTTTCGGCCGGCGATAGCCTAGAGGATTTTGAGAAACTCCTAATAGAAAAAAAACACAAAGGGTACCCAGTAGTTGAGAATGGAAATGTTGTCGGCATCATTACAACAAATGAACTCCTTGGAGTCTCAAGACAGAAGTGGATTGAAACAAAGATCTCAGATGTCATGATAAAAGATATTGTTATCGCATCTCCTGATATGGAAGTATTTGATCTTCACACAAAGCTTACTGAAAAGAATCAAGGAAGGGCAGCAGTAGTTGAGAAAGGGAAGCTCATCGGATTTATTACAAAAACAGATATACTGAAGTTTTCAGATATATTGTCTATTAAGAGGATGTAGATGAAAGAATTTCTTAGAGTTGGCGAAACTAATTACATAATTTTAGGCACTGCTCACGTTTTTGAAAAGAGTGTAATTGAAGTCAGAGAAACTATCAG
>JAKPTX010000148.1 GCA_029570835.1 Bacteroidota bacterium | reverse complement strand
AGCGGGGTTTCGCTGTTGCTGGATGGGAAATCGTTTTAACATTTCACTATACTTTCTTATTTCTTATCACTTTCAAAGAAAGTATTAACCTTCTCCATTCTTTGTTGCTTGCCTTTGTTGAAAAGGTAGCTTAACCGAAATGCAAGGCCATAGGTGTCATGATCAAAAGTGTGAATCTCATTGATGTTGCTATCAAAGGTATAATCTGTCTCTTTAGAAACGGTCAAACCACGTAAGGCTATGTATAAGAAAAGGTTTTGTTTTTGGAATCTCTTCATTATATATACAGCATCGAGCGAATAGTTAGGTTCTGCATAGCCCTGTGGACTCAACCTTTTCCCGTAATATCTTCCAAAACCACCTATCGCAAACCCCTTTGGTAACCCTATAGAAATAGATAAATCAACGGTGTACGTGGTATTTTCCCTGACAACGCCGTCCCGTTTATACTCTTCGTAATAAAGTTGAATGTCTGGCTCAACATTTATAAACTTAAAAAACTCAGCTGTACCGGAAAGACGTAAGCCTGTAAATATTCTACCTGTTGAGTTTTCGTAAGTTGTTGTTTTGAATGACTTTGAGTCGTATGATGTAATGGCAGACACAAACTTATTGGTTTTATAGAAAAATAGCGTGCTATTGAAAGTTATCGGCCTTGTTCTGTATGAGTGAGACAATTCATAAGCGTTTCTGGTTGAGGGGTCTAGCTTCGGGTTACCAATAAATGCAGTCATGCTATCAATATCAATGCGGTAAGGAGAAAAAGCCCATGCCGAGGGGTAGTATGATGTCCGACGATACTCTGCTTTTATTCTATTAGTATTGTTTATCTGTCTCGAAAGAATAATGGTGGGGAAAAGAGCATGCTGGGTATTAGGGGAATGTGATGAATTGCTAAACTCCATTGCGTTTCGCTCAGCTTTTAGCCCAAGGTTTATATCGAACCCTTTTAGTCCTAAGTATAAGTCTGCATAAATGTTATATCTTTGATTAGAAAAATCGTTCCCGAGAATTGCTCCGCTTAATGTTCCGCTGAACACTTGATAGTAAGCTTGTGCTCCTACTGTCAATTTTGTTGTTTTGCCAAGCTGGTTAATGTGCTCAACTTTCATGTTGATAGATTTCTTTTTACCATTTTCATCATTAACGTGGGTCGGGGCTCCTTCGTAGGAAAAGTCGCAATATTCACCTCCGTCCATATAGTGTAAGTTGATATTTGCGCTAATTGAATTGCCCTCCTTTGCTAAGTTTCGCTTATAGAAAACGGTGTAATTTCCAATAAAGTAATCAGTGGTATTTTGTATAGAAAAAGGGGCAAGTGGTGTTGAAATGCCATTGCTGATTCTTGTTGGTGTGTAATAAATATTTTTATCAACGCCTTCAAGGCTATTGTTGGTTGAAAAGTTAATAAAGTCGTTGGGGCTTACGAAATAATCTAAATTAAAAATGAAGTTATGAGTTAGCTCAAATGGATTCTTACAATAACCCGCAGTGCTATAGGTTTCATTTGTAGTAGGGTTGTTTCGAATTTCAGAGGTTTCCCACGAATTATTTCGCAAATAGTTAGAATAAGCAATGTTTAAACGCATTTTTTTCCATCCAAACACAGCACCAGTATAGGTATCAGCATATCGGCCATTTGCCATAAGAGTAGCGTCAACATTACCCCAAAAACCTTTGCTTGACTCTTGTTTAAGAACGATGTTGATTACACCGTCGTAGTCAACATCTACACTCGATGGTGGAGATGTTATAACCTCAATTCTTTCAATATCCTTAGGATTAATTGAGCGAATATCAACAGATCGCCCAGTGTTTATCCCATTAATTAGTATTAATGAGTTTTCTTTTCCTTTAATTTTGGTTTCGAGTGTAATTGGATTCACCATTATTTCAGGGAAACTACTCAAAATATCAGGTGTGCCTATCGTTTTTGAAAGGATTGTGCTATCAACCACATAAACCGTTCTATCGAGCAGATCTTGTACTTTTCGATGTCCTGTTACTTGTACTTCGTTGATCAGATTAACATTGGGTGTTAGGGCAATGAAACCGAAATTTAAAGACTTTTGATGTGGTTTTAAACTGAGTGGGATTTCTTTTGGTTGGTAGCCAACATAGCTAACGAGCATCTTATAACCATTTTTAATTGGCACGCTTTGGAAATTGAAAGAAGCCAAGGAGTCACTGGCTATACCAGCAAATACATTATTATTATTTATATCAACAACCTGTATCGTTGCATAAGGGAGTGGTTCGCGGGACAAGCTATCTATAACCGATCCTTGTATTTGCATTTTTTGAGAAAACAAATAAAATGGCAAAGAGAAGAGGAACAAGAATAAAAGCAATCTTTTCATATTCGTTGCATTTTACAACCAAAAGTTAGCGAGAAATTTTGTAATTGTTTTAGTGGGTAACAACTATTCGCAATATGTAATGGTGGGTTCTAAAAATTAACTTCGTTAAACTCGTAAGTTCGGTTCATTTTTTCACTTTTGATTCAAAAAAATCGTACAACCCATTAACGATTTTTCAAAATCGGTGTAAGGATAATATAAAAATTTCAATATATTTTATCTAAAAATTAACTTCGTTGAGCTCGCAAACTCGGTTCGTTTTTTCGCAAACTTTTTTCTATCTATCTATCAACTACTTAACTTTGTAAAATATTTAACCGAACAACTTGTTCGTATCGGAATAAATTATATGTCAAATTTATTAGCCCGATAATGCCTGTCGCTCTGACAATACCAACAGAACGCACCATTAATCCATTCACCCTGTTAAATTGCCTGCCCTGTGGAATCCACGAAGTGGTGCAATGCAACTCCACAGGGCGAGCACTCCGATTTTATCGGAGATTTAACAGGGTGAATACTTTGTTCCATAAAACCGAAAACATGCTCCACTCTTGTTTTCGAAATCAGCCTATCAATCCTTACCACCGGTTGCCTGGTTGTGAGCTATGTCCAAAATAGTTTTTAACTTTGTTCGTTTTACTACCAGGTGAACGTTGCACGTTTTCACTTGCTGGCACAAAGGAAAGTTGACCTAAGGGGCGAATGGT
>JAKPTX010000147.1 GCA_029570835.1 Bacteroidota bacterium | reverse complement strand
AATGATTATCCGCAATTCTTCCTAAAAGAATTAGCCTAAAAAAGCTGTAAAATATTAAGTAAAACACTTGTATATGTCTCTGATATTCACTATCTTTATGCTGTTATTACATCAAAAGCAGAAGATATGAAAATCCTAAATTTTGCACTAAATTTTCCCGATGAGGAGACTTGTCGAATGAAATTCAAAGAACAAAGAGACCAAATCGGCGTTGTATGTCGTCATTGTAACTGTAAAGAGTATTATTGGCTTGAAAAGAAGCAGGCTTACGAATGTAAAAAGTGCCACGCCCGGCAAAATTTACGCTCAGGTACCGTCATGCATCACTCCAACTTACCCTATCGTTATTGGTTTGCAGCCATGTACCTGATAACGGCCACCAAAAATGCCTTTTCGTCGGCAGAAATACAACGTCAATTAGGACACAAGCGTTATCAACCCATTTGGGAAATGGTTAATAAAATACGCGATGTGATGGGCAAACGCGACAGCTTGTATAAACTTGACGGCGAAATGGAGCTTGACGATGCTTTTTTCACTACCGAAATTCCCATTGAATTAAAGAACGAACCACTCAAACGGGGGCGGGGAAGCCAGAAAAAAACGAAAGTATTGGTAATTGCCGAAAGCAAAACCGTTGAAAACCCCAAAGACGGAATGAAGCCTAAAAAAGTTGGGCATCTGAAAATGACCGTTATAGGCGATTTAAAAGCCGATACAATTGCAGACAATATCAAAGAACAAGTTGAGCAAACGGCAGAGATTACCTCCGATGAGTCTACTTCTTACACAAAATTAAAAGAACATGTAAACTCACATCAAGCATCTGTTGTCGCCCCCGAAGAATTAGCCAAAGTTCTCCCTTGGGTTCATACAGCTATCAGTAATGCTAAAAGACAGCTATTGGGTGTGTACTACAAAGTGAAATCCGAATATTTACAATACTATCTCAATCAGTTCTGCTATAAGTTCAACAGACGATATTTTGGAGAAAATCAGTTTGACAGGTTATTGATTGCCGCTGTCAGCTATTCTCCGGATTTCAAGT
>JAKPTX010000131.1 GCA_029570835.1 Bacteroidota bacterium | reverse complement strand
GTATCAATCCGATCGGCAAATAATTCAGGATTAATGGAGGTGATGCCTGAAAGTTCATTTAGAACAAAAGGAACAAAGAAGAAAAGGGCAGAACCGATAACTCCTAAAAGAACAAAAAGTGTAATCCCCGCTGCAACGCCTGTGGGCATCTTCCTCCCTTTTATAGAAATTTTTTCCAGTAGTTGGACTAATGGTGCACCGATTATCGCCAACACAAAAGCCATAAAGATGTACACGACAATGTTAGCGAATTTCCATCCTAAAAAAAGAATCAGGATGATAAAAATTAAAATAGTGACGACATTTCTATTTTTCATAAAGTTGATTTATTTGTTTTTTATTTTGATCTAATAGATATTCTCTTAATCCTTTTCTCCTGTAAAACTCTTGTTGATATATCAAAGCAACGCCTCCTCCTTGAGTAGGTTTATGCACACTTTGGAATGTGTTGAGGTTGGTCTGATCATTAAAGTAGAATAATTTGATCAACCAATTTCCCTCTTTGTTGATCCGATACTCAACGCTGCCTTCACCGCTAAAATTGCTATTAGTAGCCTCATCATTTAAACTTTCGGCGTACCCCAAATTGGTTTTAAGCATAATCCGGTCTTTATATAAAGGTATTGCTGCATCAAAAGAGTATTCGCGAAAATCTCCACTCTCTGTGCGTAAATTTACCCCAATATCCACACCTTTGATTTCCTGAAGAAGCATATTGCCAATGGTGCTGGAGAGAAGATTGATAGAACTTTCAAAATTGACCATATCGCCAATGTTTTCGCTACTGGAATAGAAAGTTCCTAAATAGGTTAATGAAAAAAATTGAAGAAAATTATTTTGATGGTCAGTAGTGTCAAGATAGGTAAAAACTTCTTTGGCTTCTTCTCCGGTCAGCTTAGGAAATCCAAATGAAAAAGAGGGTTGTGGATTCATGAGATTCCCGGAAAGTGAGAGATAGGAGTTTACCGTTGTTCTGGGAATATTAATATTTTCATTTAATGTCTTTAAAGATGCAACTCTACTGTAGAGAGCAGTTAGGGCAATAGTTGAAGATTTAATCGGGCCATTAAAGCTAATTTTTCCTCCTTCCATTAGTTCAAATTTACGAGGAAGTAGGTTTTTAATGGACATACTAAACTCTCCTGAAAGTAAATCTAAAGAGCCATCCATATTGAGTGGATTAGTTTTATTGTTGTAAGTAAGTCTGATCAGACCATTGGTTTTACACTCCAGGATACCATCTACAGGATCCAAGTCCAAACGGACATCTGCATCTCTATTGACATCAAAGACAAAATCAAAATCAAGTTCTATATTACTCTTTTCTTCAGCTAGTTCACTTTTTTTCTCTTTTTCATGGGTAGAAACAAATCGGATACCGCTATCGTTAAATGAAGTACTGGCGTAAGAGATTGGGAAGCCCATCATGGTGCCTGATAATGTTTTGAGCTGTTCCCCTCTGAACATGAGTTTTTTTTCATCCCCTGAAATTGTAACTTTCCCGGAAGCAAAGGCATCTCCGTAAAAATAAGAGTCAACTTTTTTTATTCTGCTCATTGCTAATATACGTTCTGTCTCTACAGCCAAATCTAAGCTAAAATGTTTAAAATTATGATGATTGATCTTTCCGTTTAATAAAGCTCTGTTATTGTACTGATCCAAAATAGTAATATGATTTAAAATGATGCCATTGGAATTAAATCCAATATTTTGATTCTGAACTTTATATATGGTGTTGAGGGGTGATATACCTATATACCCCTCTTTAATTAAGATATTGCCGTCAAAATAGAGTGAGTCCGGGTTGGCTACAAATAGAAGATCTCCGGATGCAGTTCCTGAAACATGATGAGAAAACGAGGAAAGAAATGGGGATAAAAAGCCGATTCTAACAGTATCAATGTCACCTTTAATCTTTAATTCATGTTTTGATAGATCATAACTTCCATTCAAATCAGCTAATTTTATTTTATCTTTTTGATAGTTAAATAAATTATAGTGTTCAATGTTTCTTAGAGCATGGTTACTGTCCGGTAGGAAAAGAGCACCGAAGAAAATCGGAGAACTGTGTTGAGGTGCTTCCGCAAACATAAAAAGGGTACCTAATTGTTCGTTGTTAAGATGTAGATTGTCAAAATAGGATTTTCCGTAAAATCGTGGAGTCTCATTCCCGGAAAGATAAGTGAAGAGAGCAGACATTTTGCCCTCAAGGTTCAAATTGATTAATCCGGTGAAACTATTCAGTTGCGAAACATCAAATTGGTCGATGTGGATAAATAAACGCTCTTCTTCCTTTTTTGAATAACTTCCATCGATGTTTATATTTCCTGATGTAGAGGAAAGGAGTAGGTGATTAACGTCAATTCGATCCTTTGAGAGAAATAGGTCGCTCTCTTTTTCTAGATTCCATTTGACATTTTGAAGAAATAGATTTGCTTCAGTAAATTTGAGAAAGAGGTGTTCTTTATTTGAAATGTTAGCACTACCGTTAATGAAAGAGGTTTGATTCTGTGAAAGAGTGTCGGCATTGATCCAGGAAATATAATAATTCATCAAATCTTTTTGTTGCGAACTGTTGATACTGACGTTTTTTACCTGAATTTTATTTTTATCTTGGATATAGGTTAATGTGTCTGATGTAGCTTGAATGGCAAAACCACCTTCATCATAATTTCCGTGAATGGCAATATTTTCAAGATGAATCCTTCTATTGAGTGTAATTCTTCTTGATACGAGAGAAATTCTGTCTTGAGTCGGATCTGATCCTAAATTGAGATTTAATTCAGAATTTTGTGCAATACGTAAATGGGGAAAAAAGATTCTCAAAAAGGGTCCTGTTTCGAAGGTTTCAATATTGAGATTAAAAAAGTGGGGGGAGGTAGTTGTAAGGCTGCTGGATTCTAGGTAGTCTATTTCGGGAAATAGTGAGGGTAAATAATATGCGAAGAGTACTTCAATAGAGTCTGCAAGTTCATTTAATTTGTAATTGGTAGACAAAGTTGCGTTAAGTAAAGCGCTCTTCAAAATTAAAAGTGTTTGTTGTTCCGGTATTTTGACAGAAGTTAAACGAAACCAATCGCAAGTGGCCTCGTGTTCAGCATCTTTAACATTAAATTGATTGATGGCCAAAAATCCGGTTAGGTTTTCTATATTATTTCCGGCTATTTCAGCTTCTAGGTTACTGAAAGAAACCGAAAAATCAGTTTTATTTTGAACAAACCGAATCATTCTATGAAACCAAACTTCTGAGTCGGGGTGAATAGAATAGTTTTTAAAAACAGTACTCATTTCAAAATTATCCAAATGAAATTCGGTTTTATATTGCGGAATCTTGTTTTTAAGATCAACAGTTCCATCAAAAACAAAGGAAAGATTGGGGTCATCTGCAGATAGTTGCATTTCGTATTGCTGATTTCTAATTTCTCCTTTGAGTGCAATGTTTTGTGTCGGATATTTACAAAATTCAACCTCCTTAAAATATCCGTCAATATCAATGTTTGCAGTGGAAAGCCACGGTTTGGAGGAGCCAATCCATGGATCGGCATTTCCTGTGATGGCTATATCTCCTTTTATTGTGCCAATGAGATGGTGAGGAATGAGATCTTGAAGCGATAAATCTTGAGTAGATACCTTTCCACTGATCTTCATTTTACCAAAATTGGGTTCAGAAGAGAGGGTTAATAAGCTATTTCCTATTGTAGATTTAAGAGAAAGGTCAGCTTTGAAAAAATTTAAAGTTCCATGATAGTTTCCGCTGATGGTACTATTTCCAATCTGAGTAATTTGCTTTGGTAGTCCAATTGTTTTTCCTCCCGGCAGATAAAATTGTGACAATTCTTCTAGGTTTATTTGAGAAGGGTTGAGTTGAATGTCGTATAAGATATTGATGGGATCTGAAATGTTAAAAAGTGTAATATCTCCATTGATATAACTCATTAATCCATATTTTGCACGACAGTTTGAAATTTTTAAAGCATTTAAAGGACCATCCCCTTTTCCTGAAATTTGAATTAAATTGTGCATTCCTTTAATTGCCGGGGCAAAACAGGCTATGTCATCCATGTGGATGAAAGTGTTATGCAGATCAACATCGAAATGAATTTTATCCATAAAATCAGAATAGTCACTATAATCATTGTAGTGAAATCCAAAGTTGAGGGTTCCTTTACTTTTTTCGGTTTTTAAATTACACTCAGATATAGCCAATTCCTGACAATTTATTTTAAATTTACAGGTGAAATTTTCTATTTTAAAGCCGGTGTACTGCTCTAGATTGAGCTGGAGAATATTGAGAGAAACCTCCTTTTTACTTGCTTTAAATTCTGATAATAAACTGTTGATGTTTTTTAACTCAAAAAATCCATAATCAATGGTGTCACTTAATATAGCTCTTCTTCTATCATCAAGGATGAGTTGAAAACATCCATTGACCAATTCGGCATCATCAAAATGAAGTAGAAAAGATGACTCCTCTTTATCAGATTTAAAATGATTAGCCCAAACTGCAATATTTACTTTTTCTTCTCCGAGATAGCGTCGGATTACTACTTTGCTGTCTTTGGCTACAACATTATTGAAGTGGAACTGTGAAAAGGAGGAGCTGATTCGATATAGTTTCCCTTTAAGGGCTCCAATATAGATCATCTTTTCTTTGTGGTGATCCATAATGTTTACCTCTTTGGCGTGGAGTCTAAATAGTGGGTCAATATATATGGATTTTATGGAAATGGGAGTACTTGTAACAGACTCAATTTTATTCTCGACTGCTCCAATGATCAATTTTTGAACCGGAGGAGCAAAAACAAGCAAAACCAGGAAAAGATCCAAAGCAAAAAAAACGAGCAGCACCCGAAGGAGAATATGCACGATTTTTTTAGTAATTTTGCGTTTCATAAAATTGTTTATTCAATGTCAGTTTATATTTTAGGTATAGAATCCTCTTGTGATGACACTTCAGCTGCTGTTATTTCTAATACCACCATTTTATCTAACGTTATTGCAGG
>JAKPTX010000094.1 GCA_029570835.1 Bacteroidota bacterium | reverse complement strand
ATCTAAAAAGTCGATAGAGATGGTGGCGCGGGAATTGCGTTATATCTGGTTTCAGGAATTGATGGTACAACATGGTTATCAATACGTTTGTACCGCTCATCATGCTAATGATAATGCTGAAACCATTATCTTAAATTGGATAAGAGGGACAGGAATTAAGGGAATGACGGGCATTCCGGAATTGAATCAACAGAAAGTGTTCCGTCCGCTGCTTCCTTTTTCACTTGCAGAGATTGAGGAGTATGCCAAGCTGCACCGAATTCCTTTCCAGATCGACCATACAAATCTGGAGGATCAGTTCATGCGCAATCGCATTCGTAACCGTATAATTCCTCTTTTAGAGGAATTAAATCCTCAATTGATTGCCACTTCAACCCGTAATATTCAGCTGATAGATCGCCAAAATCGATTCTATCAACATGCTATTGAAGAAGCTGTACTACAAGTAGTTAATAAAATAGGGGAGGGGTTCCTGGAGATTTCGTTTGAAGCTTTGGATCAACAGTTTGACTCGCAATTGGTATTGTATGAGATCCTTTCTCCGCTCGGGTTTCATGCCGATCAGATAGAACAGATTTTTACCAGCAAGGGAGGTGAAAGTGGAAGGAAGTTTTTTTCGGAACACTACCTTTTGGTAACTGACCGTACTTCGTTTCAAATCATTGAAAGAGAGCGATTTGAACAGAATATAAAGATCCTGATTACCGATTCTTCTCAGCTTACGGAGTTAGGTTTTTCTATTTCTTTTTTGGAAAAAAAACAATTAGGGGGGATGAACACCCACCCTCGTTACGCCTATTTTGATGCTCATCATTGGCGTTATCCCCTCCTTATTCGTGCCTGGGAAGCAGGAGATACTTTCCAGCCTTTGGGTTCAAAAGGTCGCAAAAAGGTCAGCGATTTTTTCACTGATCTCAAACTCTCCCTGATTGAAAAAAAGAGGGTTCAAATTCTTTGTCGGGCGGATAATCCCAAAGAGATCCTGTGGATTATCGGATTTCGGATAGAGCACCGCTTTAGAGTTAGAGAGCATACAGAAAAAGTAGTTATACTCAAGGCTCCCTCCCCCCAATAATTACTTTTAACAATAAAGAAAATATTTTGTATCTTTGCGAAATAAACTTAAATAGAATAAATTATATGGAACAACAAGAGCCACAATCAGATCAAATACAACAACAGCAGGAACAACCTCAATATATTGATCCTCAGAACCCTTTTGAACCTCAAAATAAGCCACGTAGACCCGGTTTGTTACTCTTTTTGGCTATTCTGACCTTTATCGGATCAGGGTGGAGTTTCTTGTATTACTTGATCTTTAGTATAGCAGGTCCTCGCCTAATTGATTCTATGATGTCCTTTGCTTCAACTCCACAAATAGAAGAGATGTTTTTAAGATTGGGTGATGTGCCACAGTGGCAATTTTTACTTCTTGCTCTTTTCTACCTGGGTTCTATCATTGGAGCTGCTTTTATGCTAAAGCTTAGAAGAATAGGATTTTATATGTACATAATTGCTCAAATCTCAACTTTGGTTCTGGTTCCTTTCTTTATCACGGGAACTTTTGTTCCGGGAATCTCCTCAATCATAATAACATTAATATTTATAGGTGCATACGGCTATTTTTATAAATTGATGTCTTGATCCCATTGTACAATGGAACAATATAGAAAAGATTTTAAAATTTTAGATCAAATGGTCTATAAACGCCCTTTGGTCTATTTTGATAATGCAGCAACTACTCAAAAACCACAAATTGTAATTGACGCAATATCAGAATATTACGAAAATTACAACAGCAATATTCATCGCGGAGTACACTATTTGAGTCAGCAAGCAACGGACCAGTTTGAGCAAGCCCGAAAAACGATACAGCACTATATTAATGCGAAACACTCTCATGAGATTATCTTTACTAAAGGAACTACGGAATCCATCAATTTAGTTGCTCAAACCTTTGGAATGAGCTTCCTGAATCCGGGTGATGAAGTGTTGATTTCTGAAATGGAACACCACGCCAATATTGTACCTTGGAAAATGATTTGTGATCTCAAACGAGCCACTTTAAAAGTGATTCCCATGAATGAAGTGGGGGAGTTGGAGTTCGATCAGATTGAGCGTTTAATCACCTCAAAAACTAAAATTTTGGCTATAACTCACACCTCCAATGTGTTGGGAACTATTAATCCGATTAAGAAGATAATTCAAATAGCTCACAGCAAAGGAGTTCCTGTACTTGTTGATGGTGCACAGGCGGTATCACACAGTAAAGTGGATGTTCAGGAGTTAGATGCAGATTTTTATGCTTTTTCAGGACACAAAATGTACGCTCCCATGGGAATCGGTGTGCTTTATGGAAAAGAAGAGTGGCTTAATAAGTTACCACCATATCAGGGTGGGGGAGAGATGATCGGAAAAGTTACTTTTGAAGAGATCACTTATAATGAACTGCCTTTTAAATTTGAGGCAGGAACCCCCAATGTGGAAGGTGTTTTGGGTTTAGAAAAAGCGATCCAATATATTCAATCTATTGGTATAGAAAAGATTGCAAATTATGAGCAAGGATTGCTTAACTACTTGATGGATAGGATGAAAGAGATTCCTAACATACACTATTATGGACTCAGTAAAGAAAAGGTAGCAGTTCTCTCATTCAATGTGGGCGACATTCATCCTTACGACTTAGGTGTTATTTTAGATCAAATGGGAATAGCTGTTCGTACCGGTCACCACTGTGCCCAACCCATAATGGATAAATTCAATATTCCGGGGACTATTCGTGTTTCTTTGGCACTATACAACACCAAAGCTGAGATTGACCTATTTATGGATGCTCTTAAAAAAGCAATTACTATGCTGGAGTAGAATTTAGGAATATAGAGTAACAATTACGAATTACGAATTACGAATTACGAATTACGAAATTATTATATTTTTTTAAATAAAATGTAAAGACTACTTGACTTATTGAAAAGTTTTCTTTACCTTTGCAGAAAAAATTAAAAGCTATGAAAAGTAAATTATTATTACCCAACAAATTTAAGAAAGTAGGTTGGATTATTTTAATTCCATCCACTATCATTGGATTAATTTTGCTTAGTCCAT
>JAKPTX010000040.1 GCA_029570835.1 Bacteroidota bacterium | reverse complement strand
CACCAAAAAAACAAGAGAAATGTCTAGATATGAATTTTGATTTTGAGGAAATCCCGCCAAAGAAAGTGGTTAGTACTGATGATGGATATAATCCATTTTCTGACGGAGCATTTTGAAAGACCGATATAAAAATCTATCGGTGATGTTTTTAAGATCATGGGAGAGGTTATTTCAGGAGATAACCTCTCCCTAATCGGATTTTACTGGTGGAATAATGACCTTAACCACACAAACAAATCAAATAGTAAGAAAGAAATGGTCGGTGGCTGCTTCTTGCTTCTGGTTATATCAGAACAAAACCCACGCAAGCCTTCGGGGATCGTCAATGGAAAGGACTTGTAAAAAAGGAGAAAAAGAAATGAATGAAAAAACAGTATTTGGAACACAGGAATGGGCAAAGTATAATGAGAATTGCATTAGTGGCTGTACCCACGACTGTAAATATTGTTACGCTAAATCTATTGCAATTCGAATGAAAAGAAAAACTCCGGATAACTGGAATATTGAGAATATCAAAAATAATAAATTAGCAAAAAGTTTTCGCAAGCGTAGTGGCACATTCATGTTTCCCACAGCGCATGACATTACTCCGAATCATTTAGATGAATGTCTTTCTTTTCTCGAAAATATTCTGAGACCAGGGAATGAAGTGCTGGTGGTGTCTAAGCCTCACCTGGAATGTATTAGCAAAATATGTGATTTGCTACCCCAGTATAAACATCATATTCTTTTCCGGTTTACCATCGGATCAACGGATTCTGCGGTAATAAAATTCTGGGAACCTGGTGCACCAGACTTTGACGAGAGACTGGCAGCATTGAAATATGCGTTTGACATGGGATATAAGACGAGTGTTTCCTGTGAACCCATGTTGGATGAAAATATTGATGAACTTATTTTCAAGGTATCTCCATATGTAACGGATTCAATCTGGTTGGGGAAGATGAATTATCCTGGAGCAAGACTGGCACTTAATGGCACTAATGATGATGCAACTTTATCGACCATGAACGAGCTCATGTCAATACAATCTGATGGGTGGATCATGAAACTCTATTCACGATATAAGGATAATCGGCAAATTAAATGGAAGGAAAGCATCAAGAAGGCAGTGGGGTTGGAAATACCTATGGAAAAGGGATTGGACGTGTGAGAAATAATTCATCCAATACCGATAATTGATATGAAAAATATAGAGAGCAATAGTCGGCTGCTGCTTCTGGTTATATCAGAACAATAGCCACTGAAACCTTCCCAGGTTGTTCAGGGAGAGAGATCCACAGCGAGGGATATATAAGGGAGGATGAGGTTAGGAATGGCTCCCAGGAGGGTTTGACAGATAGCTCGGATCAATGAATACGGGAAGAAAGGGTGCTCTTTTCGGAGGGTTCATGTTGTGATGAGTGGGGTTACGCATGGCTTCCTGAAAGAGAACATTCGTTAACTAACAACGTCATGCGCTCTTTCAATTGGCATTCATTAATGTCAGTTTTTTGAATCTGACAAATTTTCCGTAATATACCAACTTGACTCATTCGGCATATTACCACAAAAGGCCAAGTGCCAAAAGTTCATTCTACTTGATATTTAAGCAATTTATTCTTTGCATTCTTTTTAATAAAGAGTAATATTACTGCCAGACCGAAAATCAAAAAAACCAAGTTGGTATATTAATTGTCAGCTGTGCAAGGAATCGAATGAAAGATTCATATCAACAATTCTTTTCAATTTTCCCCAAAAAACAATTTTTTGATTTTGGGTTGGAGAATATAATCAATGCTGATCAAGAAAAAGCCTCAAAGGAATGGGCAAATCTTGTCAGGAGGATTTCTCAAAAAGACACTGAACTATATATTCGATCATCCGGAAAAAATGGCGCGGGGAATGAAATATTAGCATCTCTTTATAAAGCCACATTCGGCATCAATATAAAATTTGATCCGACAAATAATCAAAAGCCCACAATAGTGATTCAGGAATTGACCGGTCATAAAAAAAATAAAACAATACGAAATTATCAAGTCTCTCACGTGTTCGGAAGAACAAAAAACGTATTCTGTTTTACTGCACCATGGAATATTATATTCATACCAAAACTAATTGACCCTTTTACGGGGCATGAAGCAAAAGGTGAATATGTTACTGAGTTCCAGAAATTACTTAAAGGGAAAATAGCCAAAATCTTTCATAGAGAAATTAGCGAGTATAATTTTCAAATGCTAAAATTTAAGGAATCAATAGATCATTGGATTAACAACAATGTAAAAGCTAACCTAAAAGAATCAATGAGAAAAGATTTTGAAGAAATAAAAGAAGAAAGCTAACAAAATCAATACAGCTGATCGCTACGCTCCGGCTGATTTTTTCGATAGGTAAGGGGGATTACGAATGAACGTAGAAAAAATAAACCTTTCGGAAAAGTTCGGAAAGTTGCCCGCTGTAGACTATGCAGTGCGTTTGGTCGCCAAGATGAACAACTACGACTTCAAAATCGTAAAATTCAAAGGTGACTTTATTTGGCACAGCCATCCCGAAACAGACGAAACTTTCATTATTATGGAGGGCATACTTGTTATGAGCTTCCGTGATCGCAGTATAGAAGTACACGCTGGTGAAATGATCGTCATTCCCAAAGGAGTCGAGCATAAACCTTCTTCCGAAAACGGATACAAAGCTATCCTTATAGAACCGGAGGGTGTGTCTAATACTGGGGATGTTAAAAGTGAAATCTCTATCGAGAAATTTGAATGGGTGTAAAATTATAAACCGCATAACCCGTCACTTAAGCCGGAGCAGCCACCGGGCTGCTCCGGG
>JAKPTX010000032.1 GCA_029570835.1 Bacteroidota bacterium | reverse complement strand
TGAGCTGGATAAGGGGCTTGATTTTCATAAAAGTAACTGGATTTGTTAATACTTCTAAGTTACTGAAAATCAAGCACTTATCCAAATTATTCAGGCGTTATTTTCCATAATTTTTAACACTTTTTTTGGTCTCTGTTTTATGCCGTTCATAAGATATCGTAAACCATCCTAAAACGGACTGTTGTTTTGTAAGTAATTGATTATTATTTAAATATTAAAATTTTAACGAACCATTGTACATTACAATGCATCGGTAAACAACTATGTGGTTAAGCAAATCCTGAATGAACTGAACAAAGGGTACAAGAACCGTTTTTTGATCAAAGTGGGTGAACATTATAAATCAATCACGGATTCCGAGATAGCCTGTTTCTACATATGGGAGCGTGCAACATTTCTAAGAACAACAGCAGACAATGAATATGTAATTGACCATTCATTGGATAATTTACAAAAAATGCTGGACCCCAGCAGATTTTTCAGGGTCAACAGATATTGCATCGTTAATATCAACCAGATAAGTGATATGGTTAATTACTCGTCAAGCAGACTGAAAATCATATTGAAAAGCAAAAAAGCCATGCAGGATATCATTGTTAGCAAGGATAAGGTAAGTGAATTCAAAAAGTGGATCGATAAATGAAAAAAGGACATGACAGACATTAAGACAATTTACCAGGTAGATGCCTTTACAGATGAACCTTTTAAAGGCAATCCCGCCGGCGTTATGATCGTTGATGAGCGAACCACTGCCGGGTGGTTGCAAAACATGGCCTCGGAAATGAACTTATCAGAAACGGCATTCATCATTCCCAAAGGGAGTGGATTCGCCATCCGCTATTTTACCCCTGTGCAGGAAGTTCAGTTGTGCGGACATGCAACACTGGCCAGCTCACACATCATTTATGAACTGGGCCTGAAAAAGGCGCATGAAACTATAGTGTTCAGCGCTGCGGGTGGAGAACTTACCATAAGGAAAGACAAGGAATGGATAGTCATGGATTTTCCCCGATACCCTATCCAAAAAATGGACATCCCGGGGGATTTCAAAGAATGCCTCGGCTTTGAACCCATTGAAATGTATGAGAGCCTTTACAACTGGAAAATTGCGATTGCCAGCCGCGAAGCAGACATAGCCAACGCCCGTCCCGATTTTGAATGCTTGAAAAGAAAGGGATTGGGCGAGTTGATGATCACTGCAAGGTGTGATTCAGGGGAAGCAGACATTGTGGTCAGGTGCTTTGCCCCGGATTCGGGCATTGACGAAGACCCCGTCACCGGATCGGCGCATTGCGCACTAACCCCGCTGTGGTGTGAAAAATTGGGGAAAACAGAACTCGACTCGGCTCAATTATCAAAGCGCACAGGCCGCTTAAAGGTGAAATTGAACAACGACCGGGTTCAGATCAAAGGCAAAGCCATAACTATCTTTGAAGCAAAATTGAAAATTTAATTATTTCACAAAGTCCCAAAAGTTGGTTTTATTAATAACGTTGAAATCTGCATGGGGATAATTTTCTAAGAACCTGGAGGGGACTTTTACTTTTTTGTTATTCCATTTGAACTCGAAAGCCGAAATTTTGCCGTTGAATTCTTCAATCAAATCTATTTCCTGCATAGTGTAACTGCGCCAGAAATAGAATGATGCATACTCGTTTGCGTTATTTCTTTTTTTCATTCTTTCACCGATAAGAAAACTCTCCCAGAGCAGGCCCACATCTTCCCGCATGGACATTACCCTGAAATCGTTAATTACCGCATTTCTTATTCCGTTATCTGTGAAATACCATTTGCTGCTTTTGGTTATTTCTTTTCGTTTATTTTGGGAAAAAGCCGGCAGTTTATAAATAACATAAATTTTTGAAAGCAAATCCAGGTATTTCTCTATCGTATTACGACTTAATCCAAGTTGCCTGGCCAGTTCGTCATAGGAGACCTCACTGCCCATCTGAAATGCTATGAGTCGTAATAAATCACGCATTTTTGAAGAGTTCTTGATACCATCAATCATCAATATATCCTTTAGAAGATAAGAGTTTACTATCTCTAGCAGATATTGTTTCTTTTTGTCGAAATCTGGTATATGGACCAATTCGGGATACATACCATATATGAGTCTTTCCTCTAAAAGT
>JAKPTX010000250.1 GCA_029570835.1 Bacteroidota bacterium | reverse complement strand
TGAACTGCTGGAATGGGCAATAAAAGTATCACTTGAGTATAGGAGAAGGGTTAAAGAGCAGCAGAAACGTATCGGTTCTGCCGAATTCCGTAATACTCATTTCAGTTATCGTATTGGAGAAAATGGCGTTGAAACATTTGTCACTACTCCAGAAATACATAGTGAAAGCACAATTACCGAAGATCCACTGCCACCTGGTCAGGTATGGGCAATTAATGCAGGCGGGTCGGAAGAGCATTGCGGATTATACCGGATTGAAGTAAATTCAGGGCCGGGTACCGGAGTAAAAATTCTTAACAGACCTGTACCACCACAATTTCAGGAAAGTGTCCGATATGCCGAACAGAACCTTTACAGCAAGTGTAAAGAACTAATAGGAGACAGAGATCCCCGGTCGCATGAATTTTCGGTTCAATTGCGTGCATTCGATGCCTCAAAAAGTGGTAATGGAACCGGTATGGCAGTATTGATGGCCATGTGCAGTTCAATTCTTAAAAAAAACACCAAAGGGGGACTGGTTATTGTCGGTCAATTGAATCTTGGCGGATCTCTTGATATGGTTTATGGTGCAGTGAATATTGCTGAAATAGCCATTGAAAAAGGAGCCACTACCCTACTCATCCCTCTGAATGCACGAAAGCAACTAAACGAATTATCAGATGACATGATTACCAAAATCAATATCCAGTATTATTCGGATTTAAGGGATTGTTTAGTAAAGACGTTGATGGAATAATTGAGATTTATGCTTTTCGAAGAAACCATAAATAAGTACAAAGATGAAGTTGCAGCTGCTGTTGATCAGCTTTATGATTCAGCATACCAGAATCAGGTAAATGAAAATGATCTTTTATTGGTACTCGAAAATGGATTAAAAAAGGAATATGATGAAGCTACACTTAAACGATTAAAAATTACCCCTTACCATATTGGCCCCGATTTTATTGGTCTCAGATATGATACCTTCTATCAGTTCATAAATTACTATAGAAATGGGATAAAATCGAGAAAGGAGTTTTTCAAGGAATTTAATGATGAAAAAACAAGAGAATCCTTTTTTGATTTTTATCGTGATTTTCAGCTTCTGTTATATATGAAATTTTGGGAAACAGATTTGATATTGAGAAGGTTATCAAATCTCGCAAAATTAGCACAGGCCAAACCATATTATTGGGAGTACTCACAAAAAGTTTTTAATGATCGAAGGAACTTAATCAAGGATGATATACAAAAACCGCTTGAATCCATTTGCCCTTTGTTTTACAAACTAATTGATGAAATATATTCTAATCAGATAAGAAATGCAGTTGCTCATTCGCAGTATTATTTTTTGTATGATACAATTAATCTGACTAATAAGGACGAAAATAAGCATTACAAACTCAGTGGAATTAAATATGATGATTGGGAGATCCTATTTACAAAACTCATGCTGCTTTATAACTTCATGATCAAGAATTTTAACAAGTATCAGTCAATATATCAGGAAGAAGTGAAAGATAAGCATTTTGGATTATTAATATATTTTCCCGAAATTGACTTGAAAGGATCCCAGAAAACTGAGTGGATTAAGTATAACTTTAACCAGAAGCGATGGTACTGGAATCAATGAACTCATTGTTTAGTCAAATCATCAGAAAATAAATCATGCCATTTATCAATGTTTCAGGTTATCGCATTGTTCTTCCAGATTTTTCATATAGTAATAAATACTGGAATTTGCTTAGCTCATATGTTATTGATAATTACGGTAAAAATGAGATAGTTGATAGTTCGTTAGTGCAACGGATATTAAAAGAATGCTTCGAATTACTAACAAGTGAATTTGAAAAAATCATTAAACAACAGGATAGAGCAACATTTTTTTTAACAGTACATAATTAGTGTCAGAAAGAAAACTCATCTTTTTTTAAAAATTTCATATATACGACTTCATTTGCCAGGAATAGTTCCGTTTAATTTCTTTTCAAATTAATGTTTTCCCGGGATTTTCAATTTTTCCTAACAGATCTCTGAAAATATGTACATAATTTTTGCCCATCAGGCATACCAATCCCATCTAAGATAAGTCATGTCATATGTTTCAAGCGACACCTATGCCGCCATATTATGCTCTCTGTCAATTGATTGCAAGTATTGCCGTTGAATCGCGATCAACTTTTGTCCAATACGCCGCAGGTTATATGCTGCGACAGCCAGCCCGATGTATCGCTTGAAATTCGGGTAACCCCGGTCGGGGCACCTGTCAAGTCCCCTGCATTCCAATTCATTGATATTCGATTCTACAGCGCTATGTTTATTTCTCAACAATTTAAAATATCGTTGGCCTTCTTCAGCTTGTTCCTGCTTGTTGCACTTCCCCTTTTTTGGCATGATTACTTTTTCAACATGTTCTTTTAGCAGTTCCTTATTTTCCTTGTGCCAGAAGCCTTTATCAAAACTCCAGCTCTTAACAGGGAACGTGGAAATAAGGCACTCTGCCAATGGTTTTACAATCCCGGAATCGGATTGGTGGTCCATTACCCGGTAATCTACAATCAGGTTATACTGATCTGTTGTGATAGCCACCTTCTTTCCAAGTTCCACGTTTGGACGTAATTTCCCTTTAGTGATCCATTCGGTATATTCCTCGAAAATTGAAAAGATTTTTTCCTCATGAGGGATTTCTTCTCCTTTTATTACCCTGCGCTCAAGTAAGTCAACGTGTTTATTCATTAACTCCATAAACCTTTCCAATTCAAGCATGATTACCAGATCGGCGCCATCAGTAATCGGAAATGATGTTTTTGATACTTCAAGTTTATCCAGCAATGCCTGTGCTTTCCTCAAGTATGCATGCGTTGCCTGTTTTACCCGTTGTTCTTTGCCTTTACCTCCCGAAGACGACATTTTGCCCACGGTGCGCATCATACTCTTCATCTGGTTGTGCCAGTCGCGTATTTTTCTCCATCCCGGAACCTCTGGATACTTATTCAGGAACTTACCTGCAACGTCAAGGCATTTGCGGGCACTGTCCCACAATAAATTGTAATCGGTTGGAAAGTGTACATTGCTCTCTACAACAAAGCTATCGGTCTTCAAGTACAATGCTGCCCCCTCTTTTTTTTTAAACACCTCATGACCAAACTCAACAATAACCTGGTTTAGTTCCCTTACAGTCT
>JAKPTX010000240.1 GCA_029570835.1 Bacteroidota bacterium | reverse complement strand
GGGGGTCTCGTACATTATGTTTTTGGAAAATATGGCAATAAATACCACCTACATAATACAGGAATGTACAAAACCTTCAGAAAGTGATTGTGTCCATCAATTTATAAGGTTAAGGTATGCACGAAAACATTCAACAAATTGCGCTCCATGAGGCTGGTCACGCACTGGCTCACATTCTGACAGGTAGGCAGTTTTCGTTTGTTACCATTGATCCCGGCAAATTGAAAATTCACACAGACGGTAAGTCCCTCGGTTATCTTCAACCAATTACGCCATATTATCATGACAAGGTTAATTATTCCAGAATAACACCAAATGAATTCTATCAAAATTTCAGCGAAGACTTGACCATATTAAGTGCTTATGTTGCCCAACGAATTTTTTCAAAAGATTTTGATCGAACAGGCTCAAAGACAGACTTTCTGGCACTTAATAAAAGTGGACTGATAAATCAACCTGAACCTTTCAGTTCCTCTTACAAAAAATTCCTGATCGCTTACACCTTCCAACTGCTCAGCCTCGATGTCCATAAGCAACTGATCTTAAAGATCGCTGACGAATTATTGAAGAATGGAACGCTTACCGCTACGCAAGTCCAAAAGATTGTAGACCAGCATATCGGAACTGAATAGGTATTTGTTGTTTTCTACTTCCTTTAATCCCAGTGCCCGACAGGAGAAAATCCGAGAGTAAAGTTTTTACACTTTGGACAGAGATAACCTTGGCTATATACTTTATAGTCACCCCATTCGTGAAAGATATCTTGATTCTGTGATTTGGTATCGGATAAGGTCTCATCATCATAGAACTGAAGGTTTGGATTTTGTTCCAGAACTTTTTCCTTGTCCATTATATTAGCCATGCCAACTTCATTCTTATCCTTATCCAGAATCGGATAATCGCAGCAGGTCGTGAAATTTACGAAACCGCCACCATAATAAAGGTTTTTGGTCACATATCCGCAGTTATGACATGTTCCTTTGATGATGCTTCCCATGATTGTCAAGTATTTATTGATAACTGATATAGACCAAGTGGATAGGTAA